>JAHFDV010000363.1 GCA_023248815.1 Myxococcales bacterium | reverse complement strand
GGACGAGCCCGAGCTCCAATTCCTTCCGCGCCGTGATGACCTGGGTGAAGAAGATGACGCCACCGACGGCGCCGTCTTCGGCATGCCACAGACGCACCTCCCACTGGAGCCACTCCATCGTCCCGTCGGCGCGCGGAAAAGGATCCTCGTCGCAACGCTCCACCGTTCCGAGTAGAGCGCGCTGGTGGATCTCCTTCCAGCGCTCGGGGACATCTGGAAATAAGTCGTAGTGACGGCGGCCGATCAGGTCCTGACCGACCAAGTGGTAGTCGATGGCCCAACGCTGGCTCGTCTGGAGGTACCGAAGATCGCGATCCAGCATCGCGATCGCTGCCGGTGCGTGACGCACGAACTCGCGAAGGAGGGTCTCGCTGCCGCGGAGTGCCCGCTCGGCGGTCTTCAACGCCGTCTCGTCCCAGTTGACGCCGATCATCCGCGTAGCGACGCCGCTCGCGTCGCGCTGCACCGTAGCGACACCGTGGATATAGCGAATCTGGCCGTCCGGATGGCACACCCGAAATGCCGTATCGAAGGACTGCTCGCCTGCGAGCGCGAGACGGACCGCAGAATCGGCGGCCGCAGCGTCGTCCGGGTGAAGAACCGCTCGCCATAGCTCGTAGGTGCCTTCGCGAGAGTCCGGACTGACACCGTAGAGCGCGTACATCGTATCGTCCCACACGAGCACATTCGCGACGACGTCCCAGTCCCAGATCCCGACCTTACTGGTCGAGATCGCGAGGCGCATGCGCTCGACCGCACGATCGCGCGCGCGTCGATCGAGCGCCAGCTCGGTCACGTCCTGTAGCGTCCCGACCAGCTCCTTGACCTTCCCGTCCTCGTCACGGCGCGTCCGGGCGCGGGCGGTGGTCCAGCGGCGTTCGCCGTCCGGACGGATCAGTTCGAGCTCGAGCTCGTAGCCCTCACCGGTCGCGATGCTGTGCTCCACCGCGCGTGAGAGCTCCGCCCAGCTCGCTGGCGTGTAGATCGACGCTTGCTTCTCGTAGTCGGGCGCCACACGTCCCTCGACGCCGGTGATGTGAAAAAGGTGCTCGGACCACTGGACCTCGCCAGTAGCCAGGTCGAAGGACCAGCTCCCGACGCCGGCGACCGACTCCGCCCTCGAGAGCTGTTCGGCGGCGCGTGCGCCGACGGGAGGCCCGCCACTGCGGTCGTGAATCTCTGTGGCGACACATACCCACGCGGCGATAGCGCCACTGGCGTCATGAAGCGGCGTCACCCGGGTGTCGAACCAGCGGTATGCGCCGTCGTGACGGCGGATCCGGAACGCGAGATCATACCCCGCGCCGCTCGCGGAGCCGACGGCCATGCGCTCGGTTAGCTGCGGGAGGTCTTCGGGGTGGACGTAACCGGCCCACGCTCGAACACTCGGTATTGGTTCAGAGCCGCACGTGTAGACGTTCCACTCCGAGCTAACGTAATTCGTCGTACCGTCGCTGGTCGTGGTCCATACGAGCTGCGGCAACGACTCCGCGAGCTCTCCGCGACCCATCCCTGGCCCTAGCTCGCCCGAATCTGGCATCTCAGTCATTTCGAGCGGACCTCCTTGTCGCAGCGACGCCTGCCTAAATCTAGGAAACGGAACTGCTCGACACCGAAGCGTATCACGTTGGCGAGCGTTGCTCATTCCGTCGGCACGATCGGGAAGATGGCGTCCTCGATTCCGGCAACCTCGCTGGGCGTGTCCGTGTGGCCCAAGCTCGGGCTCTCGATCGCGCACACGAGCCAGAGCGCCGATCCCGTCCCTCCCGCGACGGAATCGAATTCATCGAACAACACGGGGCGGCGACCTTTGTCGGCAAGCTCACGCTCGGCGGCTACCTCTGAGAAGACAACTTTGTTCGTGAAAGAAACGTCGACTCGCGGCTTCGTGCGTCGGCGTTCTCTCGTCTCCACACCGGATGCTGGCTAGCGACGTCACGCAAGGAGAAAGTCGAGCGAATCTCCGATGTAACCGCGCGACTTCGTGTCCTCGATGCCGAGCCATCGAAGAACCGTTGCGCCGACATCGTCGATCGTCGGAGCGCGTTGCGTTACTCCGCTCGCGCGTCCCGTTTTGAAAGAGATGGGGACGCTCGCCATCTTCCGGTCCGTCTCGCCGTATTGACCCGCGCGCAGGCCGGGACCGAAAAACATGAACGGCATTTCGGGAAAGTGATCTTTACCCTGTTGCGCGTTGAGCATCGGATAACGGCCGATCTCGCTCGAGATGACGATGGCCGTTTGCGACGCGAGATCCACACCGTCGGCGGTGTGACGCGTGCGCAGCTCGTTCATGAGCAGGTTGAACGCCGCCGTGAAGAACTCCATACCGTACGTCTGGTTGTAGAGATTCTTCGTGTGACTATCCCAGTCGCGCGGCGGAGGATCGACGAAGACGGCAGGAGCGAGACGGTTCTCGAGGATGAAAGCGATGTCGCGGCAGGTCCCGCGCCAATCTTCCCAACGGTCGTTGACGTCGACGCCACTCGGAATGCGTAGGCCTTTGGCGCCGGGAAGCGCGGGGAGGGCTGGGGAGACGGCGAGTCGTTCGAGGAGTTCGAAGATAGCGCGTTGCGCTTCACAACTTTCAGTAGGCAAGCAGCGCCTCAGCTCACTCTCGAGCGCGTCGTGCGAAGCGCGATGCATCGGAGCGTTGCGTGCGATCTCGACGAGCCTTTCGATCGCATTGGCACCGGATGGGATGACGAGGGACCGACCTGTTGGGGGCCTCCATTTCGTGCGATCGAAGGAGCCCTGGAACCACACCGATGCGAGCGGAGAATCGCCGCGCAGAGCCTCTCCGACGGTACCTACGAGACCGAGACCGTTGCTTTTGGGAAATACGCGACGCATCTCCTGAATGAGCGTGAGTCCGGTTTCGTGGGCGACGGTCCCGCCGACGACCCCGTTCACGATCGCCATCCGCGGCAGGTGCGGTGCTAGTGGACGGAGAAGCGGTGCCAAGCGGACGTCCCCCACGGTGTGAATGGCGGCTTCCTCGTAAGGGAGATCGACGTGCGCGTCGACCTCGTTTCGGCGACGCGGATTCGTGCTCATGATCGCGTCGAGACCACCACGCAGAAAGATCTGAATGAATGCTTTGGGCCGCACGGACGTCTGCGCCAGGGCGGGACGCACTTCGAGCGCGTGGAACAAACTCGCCGTTGCCGACGCGGCCAAAAAGTCTCTTCGCGAGAGCATCAACGCCTGACCTCTTGGTTCTTTCGATTCTGAGACTGGGGCGGAAGAAGATTGTCGCGCGAGAGATACTTCGCGAAGCAGGCGTCCAACTTTGCTTGGGAGTCAGCGAGCGCCTTACACTGCTCTCCAGCCACCATGAGAACCGATGCTTCGAAGGTCGGATCGAGACGAACGACGCGTGAGCTGTCCTGAATCTGGCCACCAAAGATGAAGCGCAATGCTCCGTGCTCTTGCTCTTCACTGAACGGAGCGCCGCTGGCCTCGATTGCACGTGCCGCTTCGCTCGGGTGGCGCGCTAACGGCTGCGTTGGGATCCGCAAGTAGCTCGCGCGACAGAGGAGCGGGTCAGGAGCGGCACCGTCGCACAGCGATCCGATGAGCGCCGCCTGTTCTTCTTGCGGCATTTCGGGAACACTCGGTGGAGGCATTCTTTTCGCCGCCACCATCAGCGCTGCGCGAAGGGCAACGTCTGCTTCGAGTTTCACGTTGCCAGAAAGATCGAGCGGATGCGTCGCGCCGTCGTGACACATCGCACAGTGCTCTTGCATGAGCGTCGCATAAACGGGAGGCGTCGCTCGAGCAATCGGCGCGCGTTGCTCGTTGAGGCCAATGGGCTGCGACGGAACAGATGCGCGCGAGCAAGCGACGAAAGCGCTCGACAGGACAGCGAGGGCTAGAAAGCGATTCACAGCGCCGGGACGTGGGGCGAGCCGTCCAAGCTCTGCGCCCCGAGTGTGTACCCAACCACGGTGTCCTCGAAGAGGTTTGCGAGATCGTGCCCTTCTGCAAATCTCGAAGAGAGCCGCGCGTGGAGGTTCGTCGGAACTTTCGTTCCCGAAAAGACGACTTCTTCGACACGCCGCACGATGCAGCTCGCAAATTCCGGTTGTTTCCCAATCGTCTCGCCGACCCACTGTGGAGTTGCGGGACCCGCTCCGCGCAGATCGGTGGAGTCGTGCAAGAAGAATTTCGTCACGCCGTCGAACTGCCGCGCGCGTTCGAAGCGTGTTCCGCGATAAGCGTCGAAGGCCGAGTACGCGCGAATGCCGTATTCGAGCCTCGCGTGGCAATCTTTGCAGCCAATCTTCGTCGTGAGGTCCATGTGCTCGTCCGAGCGCAAGGTCGGGCTCGCGGCGTCGAGCAAGTCGTGCGTGTTCACATCCGTCGACTGGAAAGGCGAGCAGAGAAAGTCGTTCCAAATCTCAGCGACGACGACGCGGCGGCCGAAGTTGAAGAAAAGGTAACGCTCGCTCGAGAGAATTCCCCCGCCGAATTCCTCGGGCCTCGGCCGAAGTGTCGCTTTCTCACTCAACTGCGGTGGGAGATTCAGGACACCGCTCTCGTAGAACTTCGACCGCGCGTAGAAGAGGTCGGCGTAGTCCGAGCGGACCGTCTCCTTCATCGACAGTACTCTCTCGAACGGCTGGTGCTCCCGCATGACGTACTGCATGGTACCGATCGCCTCTGCTTGCGCTTCTCCCATGAGGAGGTCGACCTGCTCCTCGTTTTGAGCGCAGTTGAGCAGATACTTTCCGCACCGACACGTGGAACCAGGGCGCGGTACGACGGTGTCGCAAAAAGCGAAGTTGGATCCGGACTTCGACTGGTGCAGCTCTTCTGGTCGATAGTCTTTACGGCAGATAGTTACCGTCGACCCGAGACCCCACCACGGATGCACTTCCACGGTCTCGTCGAGGCGGCAGGGGCGATCGAGATAATAAACGGTCTTCCCGCTTGCGGTCTTGTTCCGCAAAGGGAGGATTCGCTGTGTGAGAAGCCCCAAGTGCTGACGATTGAGCACGTCGAACATGCGCGGAAGCAACGTGTCGTAAAAGGCGTCCTTCTGCATTCGCGATCGCACGAACGCGCGAATCTGGCCGGCGTCCCACGTGGGGTAGCTCGCATCGAGTGTCTCGTCCTTGCTCACCGTGTCGAAGAACAGATCGAAAAGTTCGATCATCGAGCGATGCTTCGCGCGATCCTGGCGGGGGATTGCTTACGGGTGGGGTCTCGCGGGCGGGCTTTGATCCTGAGCCGCACGCAACGAGCTGGAAGAGCGTGCCGACGAAAAACAGTGAGGCAAAGCCGCGGCGCATCCTTCTCTCGAGGGTAAGGGACGAGCGGCGACACTTCAACGCGTTCGACCTCGGAGATTTGGTGCGATGTTTCGCTAGCTCGCCGCTTTCATCACCCAAAGTGGGTCGATGAAAGACAGTGCGACGGACATGAACGGGAAGAGCGCGCGGCGTCCCGCTCTATTCCCTGGCACGGCGCCCAGTACGGCTTCTTGTTTTGCTCTAGCCAGGTTTCGACTTCGCCGGAGGGTCGACTGCGTTGCGGCTTGAAGCGTTTGCGAAACATCCGGGTCGCCAGCGATGTTCACCGCTCGCTCCGCTCGGTCTGTCAGGTCGCCGAGGCGTTCGACGAAACTGCCGTTACGGGCAACTATAATCTCCACTCCATGCGTGCGTCGCGGAGATGTACCTGCGACCCGTCGCGATCATACGTTGCGCCGAACTGACGCACACTTCACGAAGAGCCGTCTCGGAGAGCGGAATGACTCCTTGTTTGCCATCGAAATTCAGGTTGTTGCCGACGCCCCCGAGATCAATCGTCCCTCCCGCACGAAGGCGTTCGAAAGCCTCTGCGATGGCCGTTCCCGGCCCGACGCCGAATGGTCGTGAACCTGCACCTCCGAGAAGCCGAAGCGCGCCGAGTCGCGTCTCGCGTCCCGTGATATTTTCGCGATGAGTCAGCGCGCGCCCCGCGTAGTTTGCGTACGCGAGGAGATAGGCGGCATCGTAGGCATACGCCGTGTGTCGGGTAAGACTCGTTGCTTCGAGCGTCGTGGAAAATCGGGCGTTGTAGCGTTGTAAGAACTCTGCCGCTGCCGGAGAGAGACCGTCTTCGAGATCCACACCGCGCATCCGCGTGCGCATTGCGGGATATGCGTTCGCTGCGAACGTTACAAAACCCGACTCGGCGGCATAGACGCGACTGAAAAGCCAAAATGGACGAACGGCGGCCGACCAAAGCTGTT
>JAHFDV010000362.1 GCA_023248815.1 Myxococcales bacterium | reverse complement strand
ACGTGCTCATGCTGTTCGCGCGGGCAAGCATGGCCCACGCCGTCACGAGCGCTAAAATCGCAAAGAGAGAGAGGCGCACGGACGTGCGTTGAAGAAGAATGTCTGCGCGCCGAAGGATCGATTCCATGTGCGTCGTGCGAGCCCTCAGTAAATCGGGCGAGGACGGCAGGGGGGAACGGTGGCCTTGAAGCGACCGTTGCGTGCGAGACGAAGCCCGTCGTCGAGCGCTCTCACGGCATCGACGAGAGGAACATCGTGCGAGTCGGCGTTGCTCCGAATGCGTTGGAATTCGCGCTCGTGAAACGCATCGTCTTGCGACCACGCGTCGGCGGGGAAATCCTTGATGACTTCACGCCGCGCGATGAGCTCGTTCGCCGCAATCGAGGCGAACATCGAGCGACGTTCGGCGTCGGTGGCTGTGTGCCGAGGCGCTTCTTTCGGCGTGCGAAACGCGAAGACGACGGCAATGAGCGCGACGAGCAAGAGAGGCGCGTACGCGACAGGCTTCTCTGTCAGGCGGAGCACTTTCTCGAAGAGCGCATCTCCTCGTGGCGACGTCATCGGGGAGGGAGCTTACGCGCACCACGAACAAAACGAAAAGAGCCGAGAAGAACTCTTCTCGACTCTCTCCAGACCGCATCGCTCGTCGCGATGCCAGACAACAAAGCCACCCGCTCTCTCTCGAAGAGAGAGCCAAGGACTCAGCGCTTCGAGTACTGGAAACGCTTACGCGCGCCGGGACGGCCGTACTTCTTACGTTCCTTCTTGCGTGCGTCGCGGGTGAGAAACCCTGCGCGCTTCAAGGGCGTGCGCTTCTCGGAGTCGATGACGCAGAGTGCGCGCGAGATGCCGTGGCGCATCGCTTCGGCTTGCGCGGAGTGACCGCCGCCTTTGACGGTCGCCGTGACGTCGAACTGCTCTTGAACTTCGAGGAGCTCGAGCGCTTGGCGCATGATCATCTTGGACGTTTCGCGAACGAAGTAATCGTCGGCGGCGCGGCCGTTGACCGAGACCTGTCCCGTGCCGGGCGAAACCCAAACGCGGGCGATGGCCGTCTTGCGCTTACCAGTTGCGTACGTGCGATTGTCGGTGGTTGCCATGATGTTCCTGATTAGCCGTTGGTCTTGAGGGGCGAGGGCTTCTGCGCCGCATGGGGATGATCTGCGCCCGCGTACACCTTCAACTTCGTGAAGAGCTCGCGACCGAGAACGTTCTTGGGGAGCATGCCTTTGACGGCCTTCTCGATGATGAACTCGGGCTTCTCTGCGAGAAGCTCACGGTACGAGTCCGCCTTGAAGCCGCCCGGGATGCCCGAGTGACGATTCCAGAACTTGTCATCGAGCTTGTTGCCCGTGAGCTTCACCTTCTTCGCGTTCACGACGACGACGAAGTCGCCACCGTCAACGTGCGGCGTGTAGGTCGGCTTGTGCTTGCCACGAAGCACGGAAGCGACGTCGCTCGCGAGACGGCCGAGCGCCTTGTCGGTCGCGTCGACAACGAACCATTCCTTCTGCAGCACGGCGGCTTCGCTCGTGAGGTTGAAAGAATTTCCCGAATTGAAGCGCGTGGTCTTCGCGGGAGCGGCTTTTGCGTCGGTCTTTTTCGTGTCAGTTGCCATGGTGAACCTAAGGTGTGCTGTGAGACTTCTTCTCTAGCCGTACCCCGCAAAAACAGGGGAAGCCCGAGAGGGTCGGGGAAACTACGGCGAGGCCAGGGGCGTGTCAAGCATTGGGGAATACCTTGTGGGCGCTTTTTTTAGCCGTTTCGACAGGTTCGGTCTCCGAAGGGCGCTTTGACGAGGATTGCGCGGGAAATGATCACTGAGCAGATATTCCCCGTCTCGCACGGTTAGAGAGCTGGGACGACGCCAGCTTCGAGGATCTTCTCGTCGGCCGTGAGGAGGGTCGCGCCAAGGACGCGCGCCGTCGCGACGATCAACTGATCCGCCGGATCTCCGTGGAAGGTCGATGGGAGATACGCCACTTCCGCGGCTATCTTGGGAGAAATGGCCACTCGCTCGACGAGCGGAGCCGCCGTCGCTCGAGCGAGCCAGTCATCGATCGAGAGGTCAATGCGGTAGCGCCCACGCCGAACGAGTGTAGCGATCTCGAGCAGCGAGATGTCGCTCACATAGAGAGGTGCGCCCGCGCCAGCTTTCCCTAGAATTTTTTTGTGGGAGGCGCCGAGTCTTTTGGAGCCCTCGATCCACCAGATGAGAACGTGGGTATCGACTACGTACTTCATCCGCGCCGACGTGCTTTTCGAGGCTCTCGGTTCATGTCCCAATCTTCCGTCGGTAAGACCGACGAACCGTCGTCCTCGACCTCGTGAATCGTCCCCAGCAGCGACGCTTGTTCGCTGACGCCGTCTTTCGCGATCGAGACTGGAATGACCCGCGCTAACGCTTTGCCTCGACGGGTCACCGTCACCGGGCTCTCCGTTCGCGCGACTTCTTCGAGAACGGCCAGACATTTGGCTTTGAATTCCGTAATGGCGAGCGACTTCATCGGACTAGTCTAACTGACTAGTTCGCCGTTTCCAGCGTGAGTCGTCGACCCTTCCGCAAAACGCTATCGGACCAAATCTTTTTGCCCCGGTGCGCGTCTGAAAACTGGCAACGCGCGTTTCGCTCGCCTCGCGCCCACACGGGTCGCGCGGGGTGGCGCTCGCGTGTCGCATTCGGGAGGTGCACGTGCACGGCTTCTTGTTCCCTTTTGTCTCGTCGCTCATCGTCTTGCTCGTAACGCCCCCGCTCGCGGGGAAAACATTGCCGTCGGCGAAGACTCCCGTCGTCTCGCGCATCGCCGTCGCGAAGAACGCGCACACGATGACGCTCTACGGGAAAAAGACTCCCACGAGCGACGAAGAGATGGTCGCGACGTATCGCGTCGCGATTGGTCCCGGTGGCGCGGGAGTGAAGAAGCGCGAAGGGGACGAAGTGACTCCGGTCGGGCGGTATCACATCGTTCACAAGAAGCCTTCGAAGTACCGCGTCTTCATGCTGCTCGATTACCCGAACGCCGAAGATCGCGCGCGCTTCGAGCAGCAGAAAGCGACGGGCGCGATTCCGAAGGACGCGCGCATCGGAGGCGACGTCGGAATCCACGGCGCTCCTCCACAGCCGGAATGGAAGAGCGTGCACAAGGAGACCGACTGGACACTCGGCTGCATTGCCGTCGATGACGACGAGATCGAAGCGATCGCGAAGATCGTCCCCGAGGGAACAGTGGTCGACATTCGCGATTGAGCTCGTCGCCTCACGGAACCGTATTCTCTCCGTGCCTCAAGGCACGATGTTCTCTGCGTGCCTCAAGGCACGATGTTCTCTGCGTGCCTCAAGGCACGACGTTCTCTGCGTGCCTCAAGGCACGACGAAGCCTGCGTACTTCAGAGCGACGAAGCGCTCTACTTCGAGTCCCATCACGCGGTAGCCCTCTTTCGTCGTGTGGAGTCCTTCGCGCATGTACTCGGCGACCCACTTGTTGTCGGCGGTGCGATGCTTCGTCCATGGGTCGAAAAAGGCAAAGCCGTTGCGCGCGGCGATCGACTTCAAGCTGACGTTCACTTGCGCGGCGCGAACGTTGGCGGCGTTGAAGGGAGGGATCGCGAGGATGAGCGTGTTGGGTGCGCCGACCTTTTTCGAGATGCTCTTGAGATTGCTTTCGAGCTCGGCGTCGGTGACGTTCTTCGTGAGATCGTTCGTGCCTGCCATGATGATCGTCACCTTTGCCGTCGGCACGGCCGTGACGTTCTGATTCATGACGGCGCTCGTCGATCCATCGCGCGCCCACCCGCCAGCAAACTGGATGTAGCCCTTCACCTGCGCGATGTACGCGTAGCCCGTTTGAATGCCCGTCTCGAGGTGTCCTTTGAATCCAGTCGTGTTCGAGTCGCCGACGACGGCGACTTGAATGGGAAGGCCCGCAGGAACGGCGTTGCCCTTCGTCGAGACGGTGAGCGCGACCGATGCGCTTGATGTTGCGGTCGGAAAGACGACGAGCGCGTAGGGCGTCGAGGGGGTGAGATCATCCAAGGTGATCCCGTCGCCTTTCGACGCATCGACGGTGTCTTCGCGACTCGTGGGCGATCCCGACGCGGTGTAGCGAACCGTGTACTGCGTTCCTTGCGCGATGGACGCAGAGGTCCACGCGAGGGAGATCGAGCTCGCGGTCGATGCGGTCGCCGTGATCTTCGGTGCGCCTGCGGTCGTTGGCGGCACAGAGGACGTCTTTCCTTCGTAGAGCACTTCGACGAGATAGCTCGAGCTTCCGGCGGTGTTCGGCATCTGCCCCGCTTGCGTCGTCATCGTTCCTGCGAGCGCGGGATAAACGATAGGGCCATCCGTTTTCTTGGCAGCATAGACGCCCGATGAAACGGAGTAGGTGCCCTGCGGAGAGTAGTAGGAGGCGATGAACGATTCGCCCGGCTCGACGACGATCGGCTTCGCGAACGTCGCCGTGACCCACGTCGGCTCCGTAGCTCCCGATTGGCTTCCAGGTTGAAGAATGCCCGTCGTCGCGCGGCGCTGGGTGGCGACGTTCCAGAGCGAACCGATGCGTACCGAGCTGTCGGACCGGTACACCTTGATGCCCGTCACCGTGGTCGGCTTGGTCACCGAGAACTTCACGCCGAGCTCGGTCGCATCCCCCGTGTCGACCGCCAGCGCGCTTTCAGAAGGATCGAGCGGATCATCTGCATTCGGCTCGGCCGTGCAGGCACTCATCGAAAACGTTAATAAAAATCCGACACCCCAGAGCATTTTTTTGGCGTGCATGTAGTTGTTATTCCTTTCGTTTCTCGGAAACTGACGTCCGATTGCGAAGGAGCAAAGAGCGTGCTCGGTGCGCCCTTCCCGAAAACAGCCTGAAAACAGCTCTGCGCGATCTCGCTGCATCACGGACGCCTGAGACCTTCGTTCGCGGTTCGTCCGACGTGTCGGACAGTCGACGACGCACGATGGCGCGCGACGCACCTTCGCGTGAAAGCGCGGCGCGTCGGTGAGAGATTTCGGGAAGCGCGTGCTTCGGGCGCGCTTAGAGGCGCTCGGCGATTTGCACGGCGTTCAGCGCTGCGCCTTTGCGAAGGTTGTCGGCGACGACCCAGAGGTTGAGCGCTCCCGGTACGGCGAGATCGTCGCGCACGCGGCCGACGTAGACGGGATCCGTTCCCGAAGCTTGCACGGGCTGCGGTGCATTGCCGGGGGCGTAAGGGGCGTCGACGAGAACGACGCCTTCGGCTTTCTTCAAGATGGCCTTCGCTTCTTCGGCTTTCATCGGCCGCGCGAACGTCACGTGAATCGACTCCGAGTGACCATTCACGACGGGAACGCGCACGGCGGTCGGCGAGACGCCGATCGTGTCGTCGCGCAGAATCTTGCGCGTCTCGTTCACCATCTTCAGCTCTTCTTCCGAGTAGTCGCCTTCGCCGGCTTTCCAGTCGGAGATGCAGTTGAACGCGATTTGTCCCGGGAACACCTTCGCGGTCGCGGTTCCCTTGTCCAGCACTTCGCGCGACTGCGTCTGGAGCTCGGTCGCGGCATCATGACCTTTGCCGCTCGTCGCTTGGTACGTCGAGACGACGATGTGGCGAATCTTCGCGGCGCGATGAAGCGGGTCGAGCGCGACGACCATTTGGATCGTCGAGCAGTTCGGATTCGCGATGATGCCCTTCGGACGATTCGCTGCGGCGTCCATGTTCACTTCCGGAACGACGAGCGGCACTTCGGGATCCATGCGCCATGCACTCGAGTTGTCGATGACGACCGCGCCCGCTTTCGCCGCGATCGGACCGAACTCCTTGGAGACGCTGGCGCCCGCGCTGAAGAGCGCGATCTCGACCCCCGCGAACGACGCGGGAGTGAGCTCTTCGACGATGACCTCTTTGCCGTTGAAGATCACCTTCTGACCGGCCGATCGCTTGCTCGCGAGAAGGACGAGCTTGGAAACGGGAAATTTACGCTGCTCGAGCGTCTTCACCATTTCACGTCCCACTGCTCCCGTTGCCCCTACGACCGCGACGACCTTCGACATCTTGCCTACTCCTCGAAACGCTGAAAACGGATGATTCACCCGGGAAAAGCCCGAGTTCGGACGAGAGAACTATCACAACCCGCGCCCCTGCGCGAACGTGCATGACGGTGTTTTCGTACGAATGAAGCGGTTGTCGCACCTCACGATTGTGCTGAAGATCTCGGGGCTTCGCGAAGTCGCCGCGCCTTGTGAAGAGACGGGCACCTCCTTTC
>JAHFDV010000361.1 GCA_023248815.1 Myxococcales bacterium | reverse complement strand
CTCATCACCGCCTCCGTCAACCTCGTGCTCGCGCAACGCCTTGCGCGCAAGAGCTGCACGGAGTGCAAAGAGCCGTACCACGTCGAGGCATCGGCTCTCGTGACGATCGGATTCACGCCGGAGCAGATCGCCAATGCGAAGCTCGTGCGTGGTCGCGGTTGCGCGAAGTGCAACAACAGCGGCTACAAGGGACGCGTCGCTCTCTACGAGGTCATGCGCTTCACGGACACCTTGAAGGAAATGGTTCTTCAGGGCGCGCCGGCGGCCGAGCTCAAGATGGCGGCGATCAAGCAGGGCATGAGCTCGCTCCGCATGAGCGGAATCAAGAAGGTGCTCGACGGCGTCACGACGACCGAAGAGCTCCTTCGCGTCACGATGGCCGACTGAGCGTGAACCAACGAATCAAGATCCGCTCTAGAACCGAAGGACATCGATGACACAGACGCAAGAGAAGGGCACCGATCCGAGAGAAGTCATGCGTCAGCTGCTCTTCCAAATGGTGAAGAAGGGCGCGAGCGACATGCACATCTCGGCGACGGCCCCGCCGATGTACCGCATCGACGGCTCGGTGGTTCCCGTCGAAGGGTTTCCAGCGCTGACGCCCGAGATGTCGAAGGCGCTCTGTTATTCGGTCCTCACCGAGGCGCAGCGAAAGACCTTCGAAAAAGATCACGAATGCGATCTCGCGTTCAGCGTCACGGGCCTCTCGCGCTTCCGCGGAAACGTGTTCAGCCAGCGCGACAAGGTGTCGGGATCGTTTCGTACGATTCCCTTCAAGATCCTGACGGCCGACGAGCTCGGCCTTCCGAAGTCCGTGAGCGATCTCGCGTCACGCCCCAACGGCCTCGTGCTCGTCACGGGCCCCACGGGCTCCGGCAAGTCGACGACGCTCGCCGCGATGATCGACAAGATCAACACCGACGAGCCGGTGCACATCGTCACGATCGAGGATCCGATCGAGTTCCTCCATCAGAACAAGAAGGCGCTCATCAATCAGCGCGAAGTCGGACGCGACACGGAGTCTTTCAAGGCGGCGCTCAAATATGCGCTCCGCCAAGACCCAGACGTCGTGCTCGTCGGCGAAATGCGCGACCTCGAAACGATCGAGGCGGCCCTCACCATCAGCGAAACGGGTCACTTGGTCTTCGGAACGCTCCACACGAACAGCTGCGTCTCGACGATCAACCGCATCATCGACGTCTTCCCGCCGCATCAGCAGGGACAGATCCGCACGAAGCTCTCGATGGTTCTCCAAGGCGTTCTCTCGCAGACCCTCATCTCGAAGGCCTCGGGGAAGGGTCGGTCGATGGCGCTCGAGCTCATGATTCCGAACCCCGCGATTCGAAACCTCATCCGCGAGGAAAAGGTCCACCAGATCTACAGCCAGATGCAGGTCGGCCAGACCGCCTTCGGCATGACGACGATGAACCAGTCGCTCATGTCGCTCCTCATGGCGAAGACGATCACGCTCGAAGCTGCGTTCGGCTGCGCCGTGGAGGTCGAAGAATTCAAGTCGATGGTCGAGAACAAGATGCCGGGCGCGCTTGCTTCGATTGGCATTGCACCGCCTCGCGCGAGGTAAGACCGCCCGCGTCGCTGTCTGGCGAAAGGTCCAAACATGTCGGGGAGGCTTCGCCGAAGTGCGGGAAGCCTCGTTTCTTGGCGGGAAGCTCCGCCGAAGTGTGGGAGGCCTTCGCTCGCGTGCGGGAAGCTTCATTTCTTGGCGGGAAGCTCCGATTGCGTGCGGGAAGGCTTCCGCAAGTAGCCGAACGGCTTCCCGACGCTCCATCTTCGCTCGCAATCCCCAGCTGGCGCGATGAGTTGTAAGAATCGCTGCCGATTCGCGAGAAAATCGCAATCAAAGCGCGGGCAACCTCGTCGAACGTCGTGATGAGACTTCACAACGTGGCGTTGGCGATTGCCATGGTGTGGTCGTTGAGGAGAGGCGCCTCGACTTCGGTGAGAGCGCGCTAGATCGTCCCTCCCGCGCGAAGAAGGCACCCGTGAATGACCGCTTGTCACCCACGGGCTTCGGCCGCAAACTCCGCGCATGAAAACGCAACTCCTACTTGGTGCATCCCTCGTTCTCGCTCTTGCCGCTTGCGACAACAATCCGACGAAGGGCAAAACGCAGGTCACCGCCAGTGAAGCAGTCGTCGCCTCGGCGACTCCCTCCTCGGGTGCGAAGTACACGTTCTCCAATACCGACTCGAAGATCGAGTGGGTGGGCGCGAAGGTCACGAAGAAGCACGACGGTTCGTTCAACACGTTCAACGGCACGGTGAACCTCGTCGACAACAACCCCGAGAAGAGCTCGGTCACGGCCGACATCGACATCGCTTCCGTGAAGACGGACGAAGAGAAGCTCACGGGCCACCTTCAGACCCCCGACCTCCTCGACACGTCGAAGTTCCCCAAGGCAACCTTCACCTCGACGTCCATCAAGGCCGGCGGTGAGAAGGGCGCGACCCACACCGTCACCGGAAACTTCGGCCTTCACGGCGTGACGAAGTCGATCTCTTTCCCCGCGACGATCAAGACGAGCGCGGACGCGGTCGATGTCGACGCGGAGTTCGGAATCAATCGCAAGGACTTCGGCATCGTCTATCCCGGCAAGCCCGACGACTTGATCAAGGACGACGTGCTTCTCAAGCTGAAGATTCACGCGAAGAAAGCCGGCTGAAAAGTCGCTCCGAGTCTGGCCGCTCGAAAGGGCGGCCGGTCTCGTCAATGTTTCAAGCGTCGTCAGACTTGATCGCTCCCCAGTATCGCTCGGCATCGACCACGACGCTCAATCCAGCCCTCCTCGCACTTCGCGAAGAGCCGAGCTTGCGGAGTCTCCGTCCCAGCGCACTTTGGCAAGGGCATTGATCGCCTCGTCGAAATCCTTCACGACGTCTTCGCGAGTGCGCTTATTGATCTCGGCCTCGAGAGGGACGATTCGGGCGACGGGGCGCCCGCGACGTTCGATGATCGTTTCGCGACCATCCCTGTCTGCGTCGGTGATGAGCCGAGACAAGTGCGCTTTGGCATCGGCGACGGAGCATCTTCTCATCTTGG
Organism: Myxococcales bacterium; assembly: GCA_023248815.1. Classification (GTDB taxonomy): domain Bacteria; phylum Myxococcota_A; class Polyangia; order Polyangiales; family Polyangiaceae; genus JAHFDV01. Next base: position 3,210 of record JAHFDV010000361.1, on the reverse strand, counting down.
TCACTCTGACCAACGCACGTAGCCCCGGCAGGGCACCCGGAGGCCAAGAAAGGATGGGGCGCTTCGACGCAACGACGCTGAACTACGGCTTCAACGCGAGCCACTTCGTCGTCTTGCCATTGCGTACGAGGCGCGCGCCGAAAAATCCGGGACGCGCGGGTTTCGTCGCCGGATCGCCCGCTTTGACCTTCGAGAACAAGACACCGTCATCGGCGACGTTGATGTCGAGCGTTACGTCGTTCGGAAAGAAGCGTTCGATCGACGCGACGAGTACCGTGCTGGCATCGGTGTCCATGCCGCAGGAATTGAACGGGAGCCTCCTGAGCGCCTCCAGGCAGCGCTCGATCGCTTCTCGTTGATACTTGGACGGACCGTTTTCTTTCGCTTGCCTCAGCGCCGTCGCTTCGTCGAGTGCGAGCGCACTCGCAAGCTCAGGGGTGAGCGGAACGAACGTCCGTGACGCGTCGCGGAATCCGAGGCGTGCAGCGAGGGGCGCGTTTTCGGGACCGAGGGAGACCATGAAGCTCGTTGCCGCTTCGACGGGAGCACCCGCGCCGCTCGGCAAGAGCTCTTGTCGCGACGCCAACGTGAGCATTTCGCGTGAGAAGATCCCGGGGCGTGCGGCGTTGTCTTCTCGTGACTTCGCGGTCGCCGCTGCGACGAAGGCCCGCGCGATGTTGGGCACCTGCTCGTCGCTCGCTTTCGCCGACGGAAATCCTTGGAAGGCGCCCTGGAGCACCTTCTTGTCGTAGAGCGCGAAGCGATCCGCCGCCTGGAACACGAACACGTTGCCGACTTCAGCCGTCTTCTTCCAGCCCTCTCGCTCGATGCCCCTCGTGATCTGGCTGACGACGAGTCGACCAGCCGGCTCCGCCATCTCGTCCGCGAGCTCCGTTTTGGCGACTGCGCGTTCCCCTTGCGCGAGCGCGCGTTCCCCTTGCGCCGCCGTCGAACCCGCGGAGATCGCCGCCACGATGGCCGTGTCGTTCATGCTCGAGAGTTGGCTACATGGGAGAGCGTCGACGACGACCGCCGACTCGTCCTTCATGACGCGACCTTTCAGCTCGCCCTTCGTCACTCTGACGTCGTGATCGACGCGTGCAGGAGGCGACGAAAGACGATTTTGGACGACGGCGCCGTTGCTTCTGCCGTAGAGGTTCCCGAGGTCGACGGTCGCGAAGCACTGATCCGGAGCCGTAGGGACGAGCCACATTTCGTCGGCGCCTACGCTTACGGAAGTCGGCGCGGCCGTAGGGTTCGAAGGAAAGCGCACCGAATGCGTGCCCCGTGAAACGCTGACGCGCTCGTGCTGCCCAGCACGCAGCGTCAACGTCCGGAGCGCGCCATCCTCTGCGCGAACCTCGACCGTTATCGGTGCCTCCGCAATGAAGACGAGATCGCTCGGGCCCGCGACGGCCTTCGTGAGCTTGTTCACGAGAAGCGCACCGCCACCGATGATGACGAGAGGTACGGCGACAATCAGAGGCATACGAACCGAGGCCATTTGAACCCGAAGTTACCACGCGTCCACGCGCGGACGCACACACTCTATCGGGAGGCCAATCTCACTTGCGAGGTGCGGGCTTCATTCCGAAGAACGCGCCTGCGGCCGTGAGCTCTGCGCCGCCGAAGCCCGATCCGAGCAATGATCGAATCAGCGGCAAGCCGCGTGTCGCGTCCTTGAGCGTCCCGAGGGCCGCTGCAGCAAGGACACGCACAGGCAGCGGAGCGTTTGCGTCGGGCGCTTCCATCTTGTCGATCTTCTTGCGCGCGTCTTCCATCTTGCCGGCGCTCGCTAGTGCGAAGGCTTCGAGCCATGGCGTCGACGTGCCGAGGGCGAGCGGATACTTCTTCACGAGGCCAACGGCTTCGAGCGGCTTGCCGCGTGCGATCAGCGTGTACGCGCGCTCGGTGACGCTTCGGAACGTCGGCGTTTCGAGAGCGACCTTGCTCCACTTCTCGGCGTCGTCGAGGCGGCCTTCGTAACGGGCGAAGCGTGAGAGGCGAAGAGCGCGGAGGGGTCGCTCGGTTTCCGTTCCCCACTTCGCAGATGCGCTCTTGGCGGAGTCGACATCGCCGCGATCGAGTGCGTAGTCGAAGAGAATGAGATCGCGGCCGGGGATCTCTTCGGCGATCGCGCGACGAAGCTCGGCGGGGGGAAACAGGTTCTTCCCTTGGAGCGTGCTTTGCGCGGCGCGGAAGGTGGCGACGGGGGGAATCTTTTGGTAGTCGGGCGAGAGCGCTGCAAGCGACGCTTCGAGCGAGGGGAGATCGACGCGCTCATAAGCGACGGCGGCATGCACGAGCGCGACGTCGACGACCGACTTGTCGAGCCCTTCGACGGCACGCTGCGCCTCTTCGAGATGGTTGCCGAGAAGAGCGACGCGCGCTGCGAGAACACGCGCAGGTGGATAGACGGCGCTGAACGAGACGGCGGCGAGCGCGGCTTGGCGCCCCGTCGATTCGTCGTCCGCTGCGATGGCGATGCTACCGAGCCACGATGCGATTCCCGGGCTGTCCGTCGTGCGGAGCGCGCCTTTGATCTCGGTGCGGACGTTTTCGAAGTCGCGCTTGTCGAGCGCTTTGATCGCGCGAATGGCGTACGGCACGACGGCGAGATTCGACGGAAGCTCGACGCTGCGCTTGACCGCTTCTTCGGTTTCGGGTAGCGGCGTTTCCGAGCGCTGCGGATTTCGTGCCCACGCGAGGCCCACGAGCGCAGCGCCTTCGATGCGATCTTTGAGACGTGTTTGGAAGTCTTTGGCGAGCTCCGTCGCCTTCGCGGGATCCCCTTCGACGGCGAGCACGCGAATCAACGCGACTTGCGCGACGACGAGACGCGGATCGAGACGAACCGCCGTGAGATAGCGCTCACTCGCACGCGAGTCGCCAGCGCGCTCGAGCGTCTCACCTGCGAAGAGCTGGTACCAAGGATCAGATGCGGCTTTCGCGTCGAACTTCGGAAGGAGCTCGATGGCACCGGCCGTGTCGCCGTGAAAGAGAAACGATGCGAGCTGCGCAAAGGCGACCTTCGTGTCGGCGTCGACCTTCTTCTGCGCGTCTTGTTCGCCCATCGGCTGCGTCTCGAACACGCGATGCATCGCGCTCTCGATCGCCTTCGGCTCTTCGCGTGTGAGGAGCGCATTCGTCGCCTTGTAGCGAAGCCAGAGAATCGCCGCGCGCTCCGATCGCGAATCGAGCTCGAACACT
>JAHFDV010000360.1 GCA_023248815.1 Myxococcales bacterium | reverse complement strand
CTACGTGCGTGTAAATAAATTGCCGAAATGCCTAAACGCGGCCCTCGACTTTCTGCCTCCGCTCGGCGTGCCCAGCTCGTCGATGTCGGCCGCTCTGTCTTCGCGAAGCGTGGGTACGAGGCCGCCTCTCTCGAGGAGATCGCCGATCGCGCCAACGTTTCGCGACCTATTTTGTACGAGCACTTCGGCGGCAAAGAAGGTCTGCACGCCGTCATCATCGATCGCGAGCTCGACTACCTCGTTCGTCGCATCACCGAAGCGATCGCCAGCGGGACGTCACACGAGCGGCTCGAAGGAGCGGCGCTCGCATTTCTCTCTTATGTGAAAGACCATCCGGATGGTTTCGCAGTGCTCACGCACGACGCGCCCGTCGCGACGGCCCGCGGCGGAATGTCCGCGCTCCTCAACGATCTCTCCGACCGCGTCTCCGAGATTTTCGCGGCGGCGTTCAAGAGCGCGGGGCATGATCCGAAATTCGCACCAATCTATGCGAACGCCCTCATCGGAATGGTGACGTCAGTCGGACAATGGTGGACCGAAGTGAGAAAGCCGCCCGTCGAAGACGTAGCGGCTCACATCACGGCGTTTGCTTGGATGGGCCTCCGACATTTGCCGAAGCGCCCGAAGGCCTTGAAGCCTCGCGCGTAACGATCACTGAATCGCGAGCAGCTCGACATCGAACACGAGCATGCCGGCAGGCGCGCCGGGGCGTTTCGGGGGATCACCGTAGGCAAGCGCTGCGGGAATCCAGAAGCGCGTCTTCTCACCTTCCACCATGAGCGGGATACCTTCGGTCCAACCCTTGATGACTTGATTGAGTCCGAGGGACGCTGGCTCTCCGCGCGTGACGGAGCTATCGAACATCTTTCCGTCCGTCGTCCATCCCGAGTAGTGCACGCTCACGTGATCCGTAGGGAGCGGATGACGCGTTCCTTTGCCTGGTGTGAGAACGCGATACGCCAACCCAGAAGCGGTCTTCTTTGCCGTCGCTGGCGGAGCTTTCACGTCAGCAGGCACGTCCGGCGCTTTCGGCGCGTGCTTGAGCTCGAGCAGCTCGACATCGAACACGAGGTCACCCTTGGGGGCGCCGCCGATGCTCGCGCGATCTCCATAGGCAAGTGCCGAAGGGATCCACAGGCGACGGGTTTCGCCGACGACCATCAGCTGCAATCCTTCGGTCCAGCCCTTGATGACCTCGCCGACACTGAACTCTGCGGGCTCACCGCGACCAAGCGAGCTGTCGAAGGCTTTCCCATCCTTCGTCCAACCCGTGTAGTTTACCTTTACTTTGTCGTTGGCGGCCGGATGCTCCTTGCCCGTTCCCGCCTTGATGACTTTGCTTGAGAGACCCGAAGCGGTCTTCTTTGCATCCTTCGGCGCTTCAGCGACATCTTCGGGAGCGGGCGGCGCTTTACTGAGCCCATCATCCGGATGCTTGGCAGTGAGCCCCTCGTCGACGGCGACGTGCTTTGCGAGCCCGGGATCCGCCGAGGGCGTAGCCGACGGTGTCGTTGCCGACGTTTGATCGGTAGGGGCCGGCTTCGACGGGCTGTTGTTGCAGGCGGCGAGAAGAAGGGCAGAGAGGATGGCAAGTCGTCGCATGCGCGCGACTTTAGTCAGAGGCGGCGCCGGCATCAATGGGGCGCTTTCGAGACACGCGCGTCACGAGATGCGCTGCTGTTCTCGCCGTCCGCGACACCAATGTCGCGGTGAATGATCCGTCGATAGGGTCAACGACGCGAGTTTCACCGCGCGATAAAGCTGGCGCGCCATTTGCTCTTCGCAAAGACATCATGAAGAGACTCTCCGCCCTCACGCTTCTTCTTTTTGCCTGCCAACCTCCCTTGGCCGACGTTGAAGAAACGCATTCTCTCGTCGGAGACAGTCTCGTGATCGAGGTAACGGCGGAAGGATCGATTTCGCAGGTCGAAGTGACGATCGATGCTTCAGCATCAGCGACGTATGCGCTCTTCGCATCGGACGTGAAGCCAAAGGACGAAGATCTCGTAACGGCCGCGACTTGCACGACGCATTGTGCGTACAAATCGGTAGGTGATCTCGTCCCGACTCGAAATGTAGAAAGCTCGGGCGTTCTTACCATGACAGCGAGTGGCGGCCTGGGCATCGGAGGCTACGGCTATCTCACTCTCGTTCGGACGGATCTGGGGGACACGGCTCCAGCTTCGATCGATGTCAGGTGGTACGTCGTGAGTGAAGGCGGGGGAGGCTGCGAGGAGGATCCGGACGCGCCGACCCTTCGCCGCATCGACTGAACGTATCGTCTCAAATTTCGACGCCGCGTTCGCGCAGCTTCGAAACGATCGTCACGATGGCCGTACAAAGAGGGCACGGCTTCATCTCGTGGGGCACGTCTCTTCGATGCAAGTCGAGCACGGCACACGAGATTCGCGCGAGCTCTCGCCGCACTTCACGTCGCTCGCCTTTGATACGTGCAATCTTCATCGAATCGTAGGTCGTCGTTTGGTGACGCATCCACGCGATGGTCGCGGCCTCCGCGCGCTCCGAGACGCTGATGCGCTGCGTGCGTGCGACCGTGCCACTGCCGACTGGCGTGGCGTGAGCAGCGATCAGAGTGGCCATCGCCGTTCCGAGCTCGCGCCAAGCCGGTGAGAAGCGCAGGTACGCTTCGACCTCGCGCGCAAAGGTCTCGACGTATTCCGCCTGCGTGCGCTCGCGTCGCGCAACGTCGGCGACGCGCTTCTTCGCGTAAGACTCCGTCGAGCGTTCCCGTTCGATCTCTTCGCGCACGCGCTCGATGTTTTCGCGTGGTGCCCAGAGCCCTTTGGAGAATGCTTTGCGACCCTTCTTCTCGATGACGGCCCACGAAGGCCCCATCGCTTTCACTCGTCGTGTGTGCATGGCGTCCCCCGGCGGCAAACAGCTCCACTCGGCTGGGGGGACGTAGCGTTTGCCATCCGCGCCGACGAATACGCGCGCATCGGCAGTGGGGGCGAGCACGAGCGACTCGGTCATGCGCGCAATTTGCCCGATTCAAATGGCGGTGTCGATTTGGATCTAAGGAGCGGGCTCAAAAGAGCGAAGCTTGAATCGGCTCTTCGCGTTCGAGACATCTCGGATCATCGACGGCCGGCGAATTGACCATCGTACTCACGGGATACGCTTCGAGGCCGGTGCCGTTCGTATTCAAAAGCGTACTCACGTCACCATCGACATCGAGCCAGCGCCCGAGATCGCTCGGAGCGACAATCAGCGGCATGCGATCGTGAAGAGAGGCGACAGGTTCTTTGGCGGCGCCGGTGATGACGGCGCACGTTTCGAGCACTTCGCCATCTTTCGTGATCGATTGGTCCCAGATACCGGCGAGGGCGAACGCTTTTCGATCGGTTCGGCGAACGAGGTAGGGCTGACGCTTCTTCTCACCGGTGTGCTTCCATTCGTAGAAGCCGTCGACGATGACGAGGCATCGCCGCTGGCGAAACGAATCACGGTAGGCAGGAACGCGCGCGACGGATTCGACGCGCACGTTGATGCCATTTGCGCCTTTCGCATTCGGTAGAATGAGCCCCCATCGAAGCAGCTCGAGCTTCCCCGGTTCGCGAATGATTGCCGTCGGCTGACTCGGCGCGACGTTGTAGCGAGCTTCACGCTTCGGGAACTCGATGAGCGCGAAGAGATCGGCGAGCTCTTCGTCGGGAAGCGTGAGGATCGTACGGCCGCACATCAGAGATGTTTCTTAGAGGCGCAATTCGGGCAGTACCACTTGCCCGAGCCACTTCGCTCCGTCTGGTCGTAGGAGCGATGGCGCACGTGGATGCCGACGTCTTGATGCCATCCGGATCGCAAGAACACGTCTACAGACTGGTGCATTGCGGCGATCGGGACCAGGCGTTTGCAGCAGAGTTCCGCGGTTTTTCGGCAGAAACTGCAGGTAACTCGGATGTGCTTTCCATCGACGATTTCCAGGGCCATCGAGCGCATGGTAAACACGCGTTCAGTGTTTCGCCAAGACGTAGCGGGACATCCCGCGCGACGTTCCGTTGCAGGCTTCAACGCCCGCAGCGGTCAACGCGCGTGCCATTTGTTTCCGGTCGTTGGGAGTGCCCTACGGCGCGCGCAGTTTGGCTAGGCTGTCCGGTCATGATCGCTCTCCGGAGGAAGAAGTCGACGACGAAGCCGCGTCGATCGTCGGTCCACAAGGCGGTAGAGAAGAGGACGTCGGCGACGACACCGCAAGAGGGACGATCGTCACTTGGTAAGGGGATGCTCACGTGCGGCGACGCGATTCGCATTGCCAGAGCGCGGAGAAAAATTTCTGCAGCGGGGTTGGCGCGGATGGCGAGCCTTCGACCCGAGACGGTTTTTCATCTCGAGAGTGGGCGCGCGCCGCTCGGTCTCTATCGCGCGGAGCGACTCGCAAAGGCGCTCGGCGTACACCCGTCGACTTTGCTCTGGCCCAATGGTTGGAAGAAGGGGCCGAAGCCAAGAGCCGTGAACGCACCGCCGCCGCTAGCGAAGAACGATGGACGGCGTACGCGCCGTGTTCCGGCGGATCCGAAGCGGCTCACCTCGGGTGATGCTCTCCGCGCGCTTCGCGACCTGCGCAGCCTGACGCAGACGACCCTCGCGACGATGGCGGGTATCGGACAAGTGTTCATCTCGGCGATCGAAGCGGGACGAGAAGTGCTGGGAAACAAGCGCGCAGAAATGCTCGCGCGCGCGCTCTACGTGCACCCGTCCGCGCTGCTTTGGCCGAATGGTTGGGAAACGGACAAGGAACGCGTCCGCGACGAAGAAGACTGATCGCGCGCGTCTCGCGGCGCCGTTTCTCTCAGAGAAGTGGCCGCTGCGAAGGGGTCACGCTCGCGGTTATTGCTTCAGGGGATCGAGAACGTGATTTTCACGTCCACGGACTTGCTCGAGACGTCGTTGATGCCGTTGAGCTTACCGTCGACGGTTCCTTCGAACCGCTTTCCGGGACCATCGGCCAAGCTCGTCACCGTCATCCCGCAGGTAGCGTCGAACGGAGAGTGATATTGCGAGTACGTCGGTGCGGGATAACGCAGCCACGCCCCCTGATGATCTTCAGGGGTGGGGCCGCAGCCCGAACCCGTGCGCGAAGCGTGAATCGCGAAGTCGGTGCCGGCGGGCAGGCCACCGCCGCTCACCTTCACGATGCCCGTGTAGAAGTCGACGCCGGTCGAGGGCTTGAGCAGGCTGACGTCACCGATGACGAGCTCGACGCTTCCGAGTCGCGCGCTCACGGTCGCTTTGGGCGGGCCGCTATCGGCGACGCTCGCTTCTTTCGTCGTGCCGCCGTCTTGGACGTTTGGAACGCCGAGATCTCCGTCTTGCGTGCTGCTCGCGTCGTTCGATGCGGAGCCCGAGTCGGTCGTGCGATCGGCGCGCCCTTCGTCGAAGTCTTCTGCGGGATCTCGGGTCTCGCGCGTATCGACGCAGGCGAGCGCCAGGCCGGCCGATGCGGACACGAGCAGTGCGCCCAGCTGCGACCGGCGACCGAGCGAGAAAAAGCGCAGACGATGACCGAACGATCCAGAAGCATTGCGAAGAAAGACGCCCATCACGGGGCAACCCTACCACGTGAACGCCGCTTGCGCTCGCGCGGGGCGTCAAGAAAAAGTCGAGCAGCATCAATGGTTTGGAGCCGGCGCCCGCCGCAGCGGCCTCTCTGCGGACGGGATTTCTCGAGGCCAGGGAGGCGGGACCCCTCGGACACTCGAGAAAAGCACGGCGCACGGTTGGAGCGCTTGGTCACCTAATTGGTGACGTCGCCGCGTGCGATGGCAACCGGTGGTACGCTCTCGGGAAGCAATGCGAATCCCTCGTCCTCGTAGCCCGCGCTCTTTCGAGCGGTTTGCAGTGGCACCGCGATGAAGAAATTCAAAGTCTCGCTGCGCGGTGAGAACTTCCAGATCGAAGTGGAAGGTACGCGCGAGGTGAAGACGCTCGGTTTCTTCACGACGCGAATCATCGAGGCGAAGACGAAGGACAACGCAGAGATGGAGGCTGTCGATGCGATTCGGCACCTGCCACGTCTGCAGACTTCGGTGCGAAACGATCGCGAAGACCCTCCGCGTATCTATGCGGAGAGCGTGATTGAAGTGGTCGATGCTGCGACGGCGGAAGGCGAGCTCGCGCTCGTGTTCTTCCCGGACGAGAGCACCGACGCGCCCAATTGAGCAGCGAGCTGCCCGAGTGTACCGATTGCGGAGCCTGCTGTTTTTCGCCCTCCGCGCGATCCATCAGCGTTCGCGGTGACGACTACGAGCGAATCGGCGACACGGCGGAATCGCGA
>JAHFDV010000079.1 GCA_023248815.1 Myxococcales bacterium | reverse complement strand
AAACGCGATTTCTTCTTCTTCGGCGAGAACGTGATCGGCCGCGATCGTGAGGTAGGCGATCTCGAGGATCGCGTCGCGTTCGGAGGCGCTCAGTTCGAGCGGTTTCGGACCGATGGCAGCAAGAAGGTCGAGCTTCATGCGACCGATAGTAGCATGATAAATGGAGCGCACCCTCTCCGCTTCATGAACGTCACACTCACCGAAAAGGCTCGGAAACTCGAGCAACGGGCCGCACTCGTCGCCACGACGCGCGAGGTATTTCGCGAGCTCGAATTCGTGGAAGTCGAGACGCCGGTCGTCGTGCGTTCGCCCGGGATGGACCTTCATCTCGACGCATTCGAGGTCATGGGTGCGCTTTCGAAGCACGCGAAGCGCTTTCTCAATACTTCGCCCGAATATCAGATGAAGCGACTCCTCGCCGAAGGCATGCCGCGCATCTTCCAGATCACGCGCGCCTTCCGCGACGACGAGCTCGGGGCGCAGCACAATCCAGAATTCACGATGCTCGAGTGGTACCGAACGAACGCGTCGATGGCCGACGTCATGCGCGACACCGAAGTCATCGTCGAACGTGTCACCAAAGGTGAGGTCAGGCTCGGCGAGCGCCGGTTCTCGACGTGCGGCTCCTTCGAAAAAATGCGTGTCACCGAAGCGTTTGCGCGTTTCGCGGAAGTGTCAGAAGAGGAATGCCTACGCCTCGCCAGTGAAGACGAATCGACCTTCTATCGAATTCTCGTCGAGAAGGTCGAGCCCGCTCTCGGCGAATTTCCCCATGCAGTTTTCCTCACGCACTATCCCAAGGAGCAGGCCTCCCTAGCGCGCCTCGCTCCAGAAGACGCGCGTTTCGCCGAACGATTCGAGCTCTATTGCGCTGGCCTCGAGCTCTGCAATGGTTTCTCGGAGCTCGTCGACCCCGTCGAGCAACGCACGCGGTTCGAGAACGACTCGGAAGCGCGTCGGGCGAACGGCAAAGCGGTCTATCCGATCGACGAGAAGCTGCTCGAGGCTCTCGCGAAGCTGCCTCCAACGGCCGGGAATGCGCTCGGATTGGATCGCTTGATCGCGCTCGCGTCGGGCACGCGCGTGATTGCGGACGTGATGGCGTTCGCCTTCGACGAGTGCTGACACGCACCCACTCGCGCCCCCATTTTTGCGTGGAGCGAGTAGCGCGAAGCTTCTCGATCGCTACGATGAAGAAAGCGCGCGGGACTCGCTCGGCGTCGGGGGGGACGGACGCGATTCAAGTCCCGCGCTGCTCAATCATGGTGCACTCGCTGTGCCACTCATGAATTTGCGGATTCTCGGCGCGATTCGAAATCGACGTGGTGGGGTGATGCACAGTTTCTCCGAAACCTGTGGTGAACCGCTCCAATCTCGTCCAGATCGTGGACGCTCTTACCACTCGACTCGGTGGGCGAAACGAATCCAATGTCGGTTCGTTCGTGAGAGTGGCCCACGCTAGAAGGCGACGAAGGCCATTGCGATGCACGCCCAAAGCGGTCCGTGAACGGAGTCTGCCAATCTTCGAAAGTGTACCCTTTCGTTCACACCGCCCACGCGGATTCTGAGGCTCCGGAATCACAGTTGCGCTATCGTCTTCGTGTTGTTTCCGCAACTTGACCTCGCCCCCTCCGTGGCACGGGTCTTGTGTATATCGAGAGGTTGAAATGAAACGATTCGCACTCTCCTGGTTCTGCCTTTCGTTGGTTGCTGCCGGTTGTGACGGTTGCGATGACCCCAACCCCAACGACTACTGTGACTCGACAGGTTGCTATGTCTGCGATGGCTACGGCTGTCGCAAGACGTCCGACGTCGACGGCGGGAAGGTCACCATCGACGCGAGCCCGGACGCCGATACCGGGGCCTGCTCGGCTTCGTCGGATTGCAAAACGAGCGAATCGTGCGTCAACGGCGCCTGCGTCGCCTGCGGCGGCACGAACGGCGCGTGCACGTGCAGCGTCAACGCCGATTGCGGCAAGGGATTCTCGTGCGCAGGCGATCGCTGCATCGCCGAAGCCGACGCCTGCCAGTTCTCGAGCGAGTGCGATCAAGGCAAAGAGCTCTGCGCGAGCGGTCAATGTCTGACGACCTGCAAGGCAGCCGCCGATTGCGGAACCGGCGCGACGTGCGAAAAGGGCGTTTGCCGCGAGACCATCACCGCGTGCACGAGCGACGCTCAGTGCAGTGGAACGACGCCGAAGTGCATCCTCGGTGAATGCCGTGCAGCCTGCACGACATCCGATTCATGCGGCGCCGGCAACATCTGCAACCAGGGTGAATGTGTTCTCGACACGCGCCCGAATCGCCAGTGCTCGGAAGGCAATGCGGATGCGTGCCCCTCCGGCCAGACCTGCAAGCGCGGCTTCTGCATGTTCACCTGCGATACGGACTCGCAATGCAAGCTCATCGACGCGCGTATCCCGAGCTGCACCGCAGAGAAGGTCTGCCGCAGCGCCGCAGAAGCGAATCCAGGATGCCTCTTGTCTAGCCAGTGCGGCAACGACAAGGATTGTATCGACAATAGCTGCCTCTAAGAGAACGGTCGCTCCCCGACCTCGCGAGTCGTGCAGTTCGAAAGAACAAGGCCTCGGCGGAATTTCCGTCGAGGCCTTCTCGTTGCTTCGGCTCTCAGCGCTTCCGCGACGGACGAACTGCCCACGCGAGTGAGTAGTCCTGTGACGGCTGCCAGAGGAGCCACCCTTTGCTGCCGTTTTCCTCTGCCGACTTCATTTCGCGGCGGAGGTAGTCCGGGCCGTAGCTTGGGGACTTCCAGGCGACAGCCTGGATCCAGGGACGAATGATCGTTTGCTTCTTGTTCTCGCCGAGCTGCTCGATGGTCTTTCGAGTGCCGAACCCGACGATCTCGGGGTGGTCGCCCGGCTCTTCGAAGCCCATGAAGCCCTTGCTGTAGTGCGAGGGGTAAACCATCGGCGAGAGCGCCTCGACTTCGGCGCCGATCACGGGCGGATCTTGTCCGAGCGCTTCGATGTCGGAGCGTTGACCGTGCGCGACGACTCCGAAGATGTCGAGACTGAGCGGAACCTTGTGCTCGGCGGTGACCGTGTGCACGCGGCGAACGAAGTCGCGGATGACTTGAATCTTCGTGAGATTGCGCTCTTCGAGATGGAAGTCGGCGCCTTTGATACCGAGGACCGGATAGCGCACGTAGTCGAGCTCGACTTCGTCAGCCCCCGCCGCCATCGCTTCCTTCGCCAGGTCGATGACGTAGTTCTGCGCGTCTTCGTTCGACGGGTCGAGCCAGCCGATATGGTAGACGCCGCCGCGCTTGCTCTTCACGGAGAGCGCGGTCTTGGCGCGCGCCATCGCTTCGTCCTCGAAGCAGGCGATGCGGGCAATGACGCGGATGTTCTTCTCGTGCGCGAAACGGATCGTGCGCGAGAGGTCGCGAATCGGAGCGCCCTTCTGCGCCTTCGTCTCCGTCGCGAGCGAGACCTTGGTCGGAAAGGTGATCGGGCCGTCGTAGTCGCGGATGTCGAGGACGATCGCGTTGTAGTCGCGCTCGGCCATCTTCTCGAGAATGGGCATGTACCGATGACCGCCCGCGGTGGCGCCGCGGATGTAGAGGCCGCGTAGCACGCGATCCTCCGGCCAGCCGATGCGGGCGTCGTCCCCGAGACGCGGGACCTCATCGATGATCGACGGGATCTCGATCTTCTGCCCTTCTTTGATCGGCGCTTCGAGCGCGTGACCCTTGCTGCCATTCGCTTTCGCAATCTCGCGCGCGAGATCGTCGGGCTGATAGATGTCGGTCAGGTCGAGGTACTTCTTCGCGACCGAGAGATAGGTGTCGCCCTTCTCGGTCGTGTGAACGACGCGCGTCCCTTCGAGAATGTGTCCGCCTTCGGGGAGATGCGAAGTGAGCCAGTGATGAAGACTCTTCTCTTCGCGCGCTTCTGCCTTGGTCGTCCCACCTTTGTGAGCGTCGGAGACGGTCTCGGAGTGAGACTCTTCATGTGGAACCGCATGCGTTGCCGCACTCAGCGAAGCCGTCCTCGCGTGGCGCATTCCGCGCGCCTCCGCGGACGTGCCACACGAGAGGGTGAGAACGAGGAAGCCCGAAACGGATGCAAGAATGGATGGGGTTCGCAAGGTGGGACGCTTTCTTCGAAGGATCTGCTTTCGAATTGGCGCACAAACACCTACACGTCTGCAACTTTTCGACAGTGCGTGGATTTGCGGCTTCCCCCCGGGGTGGGCGAAGCGCTCCCTCGCTCAGGCTGCGTCGACTTGAACGGTGACGTAGGAGAGCCCGAGGTGCGTCTTCAGATGAGACGCGAGCGCGTCGCCGACCGGGCGCTGCGAGACAACGACGACCGTCGCGACCTCGTGCCCCGCACCGAGCGACCACGCATGAACGTGCTTCAGGCGAACCTCCGAAGAGAACTCGGCGACTTCGGCGACGAAGCGTGCGCGGTCAAGTCGTTGGGGTGCAGCTTCCAACAAGATGAGGGTCGCATCACGAACGACGCGCACCGCGCCGACGATGAGAATGAGGGCAACGAGGAAGCTCGCAATGGAGTCGAACGCAGCGGGTCCGCCGAGGTGAATGATGATCGCCGCGACGAGTGCCATCAATGCGCCGAGGGTGTCACCGAGGAGATGCAGGCGAGCACTCCGAAGATTGAGTGCGTGCCCTGCCCCTTCGTCGTGGTCGTCGTGTGGATGCCGCTCGGGCGCCGGAGCAAACGACGGATGACGAATGGTCTCTTTTTTCGAATCCGTCTCTGCGCTTTCGGTCGCATGCGCATGAGCGTCGTGAGAGTGACCATGATGAGCGTCGTGATTGTGAGCGTGGTCGTGATGCGCCTGGCTCGCGTGCGCCACGCTTCCGTGATCATGCGAATGCCCGCCGTGCGAGTGCCCGTGAACGCCATGCGTATGCATCGAGTCGTGGATGAGCCACGCACTGACTCCGTTGATGACGAGCGCAGCGACCGAGAAAACGAGCATACGTAGAGAAATTGGAGCGTGGCCGTCACGGAGCTGCTCGATGCCTTCCCAAACGATGATCGCCGCCGCAATGAACACGAGAAAAGCATTGAAGAGAGCCGCGAGCGGTTCGACGCGACGAAAGCCGAATGGAAATTTCTCCGTCGGCGGACGCAGCGACAGGTGCATCGCAAGAATGCTCGCGCCGAGCGCGAGGATGTCGAGCACGAGATGGATCGCATCTGCGAGGAGCACGTTGCTCTCGGAAGTGTGCGCACCGAAAAATTGCACAGGCACGAATGCACTGACGAGCACGAACACGATCCAGAGGCGCTTTTTTTGGCGCGCCTCCGTTTTCGTTTCAGTGAGCTTCACCTCACTCACTCCGTGTGTTCTCGATCATGAGATCTCAGTCAGCGAAACGCTCGGCTCGAGGAGCGCTCAAACGAGGATGAGATCGTCGAGTGCGACGTTCGTGGTCGAATGGGCGATCGCATCCGTGGTCTCTTCGTCGCGCTCGATCGCGAGGAGATAGAGGCTCTGGAGAATCGCTGGATGCTGACGGATGAGCGCGATGAAGTCCACGCGCGGAAGGTGCAGCGTCACCGTGGGGTGAACCGCAACGACGTTTGCCGAACACTTTCGGCGCAGGAGCAACGCAACCTCGCCGACGACCTCGCCCACGCCGAGCTTGGCGAGAACGATGTCTTCGCCGCCTTCGACTCCGACGACGGAGACCTGGCCGGAAGCGATGATGTGCAGACCGACCGGCTCGTCGCCGATGTTGGCAAGGTGCTCACCCTTCTCGAAAAAGCGCGTCTCGAAGTGATCGACGAGTGCCGGACGATCGTCTGGATGCACCGTATGGAGAATTTGCGACGTACGCACGAGGTTCGCGACCATGCGGCTTCGGCAGTGAGCGGCGAGCTCGGTGCCCACGTCGGGATGCGCCTCGGCTACGGTCTCGAGCGCTTCGCGCTTGGCGACGAGCAAGACCGATGGGCGACACGCGATGACGGTCGCCGCGCGTGGGGCGCGCGAAATGAGTGCCATCTCTCCGAAGAGTGCGCCGCTGCCGAGGCGCGCGAGAATGGTCCGATCTTCGTCGGCCTGGACCCTCACGACTTCGACTTCGCCGCGGGCAACGATGAAGGCTTCCGCGCCTTCATCTCCTTCTTCGACGATGGTCTCGCCGGCGGGAACGGAGATCATCTCGAACGTCGCGATGAGCGCACGGAGCGACTTCGGCTCGAGCGCCGAGAAAAGCGAGAGCGGCGCAATGAGTGGCGCGGTCTCGCCATCCGACTCGAACTTGCTGCGCACTGCATGAACGATCGCCGTTGCCTTCGAGACGAGAGCAGGCCCCGTGAGGAACGAAGAAAGCGGTTGAAACGTCGCCGTCACGGGCAGTGGCGGCGGCGGAAGATTTTCTTCCGTCAGGCGCGGAGAACCGCGGCCAAACGTCGTCGATACCTCGTCGAGGTACTTGTCGATGGGCCGACCCAAGTTTCGAAGATCGGCGATGGCGGCAACCGCGAGCGGAAGATTGCCAGCGTCGATCGAACGCTCGAGCGCAATTTCGAAAGCTTCAGTTGCTGCTTCGGCGCGGCCCGCATCGGCCAAGAGACGGGCAGTCGTGATGAGCGCGCTGGGTGATCCGTCGTGCTCGACGGCGGCTGCGCTCCATCGAAGCGCAGCCTCACGTTCGCCGGCGAGGGCGAGTGCTAACGCGCGATCGAGTGGCGAATCGACCGTCGCACTTCCTGGTAGACCCGGGGGGGCAGACATCGGCGGGGATGATAGCAGAGAGAAAGCCTATTCGGCGCCTTCGTCTTTTCGCTTTCGGTCGAGGAATTCAGTCACGGCTGTCGCCGTAGCAGTGACTAGAGGCAACACGGCCGCGTAATCCATCCGTGTGGGGCCGATGACCCCCACGGATCCCGCAGGACGCCCTTCCTCGTTGTAGGGCGCGGCGATGATCGCGAGATGGCCTTCGCCCATCCCCGCCTCGTGACCGACGACGATCGAGGTCCCGCCCGAGGCGATCGTCGCATCGAGCAAGCGAACGATGGTCTCGCGCTCGTCGAGCGCCGAAACAACGCGCTGAAAGCCGGTGGCATCCGCGAACTCAGGTCGCTGTACGAGTTTGGTCTGACCTTCGATGACGACGTCCGTCTCGTTGCCCGCGGCGCCGTGAACTACCTCGCCGCCGAGCGAATACGCTTGCTGGTGAAAGAGATCGTATTCCGTGGACGCGATTCTGCGGTCGAAGAAACCGCGAAGCTCTCCGAGGGAGCGTCCTTCGGTGACGTCGTCCAATAGGTTTTGCACGCGCACGAGCTCGCGATCCGTCAGCTCCGTTTTTACGAACCGATTCTGCACGCTGCCGTCGCTCATGATGAGCACGGCGAGGAGCTCGCCCGGTTTCGTTCGCAGAAACGAGAGCTGCCGGAGACGCAGCGCATCCATCTTCGGAGCGATCACGACGGCGACCGTGCCCGTGAGATCGCTGAGGAGACGTCCCGTTTCACGGAGCATGTTGTCGTGGGGTCCCATGCGCTCGAACCGCACGCGGATGCGTTCGTGATCCTCCGGACTGACTTCTTTCACCTGCATCAGCGCATCGACGAAGAGTCGAAAAGCGCGCTCGGTCGGGACACGGCCTGCGCTGGTATGTGGCTGGACGAGATAGCCCGCCTCTTCGAGGTCCGAAAGAATGTTGCGAATGCTCGCCGGCGAGAGCTCGAGGCTGCACTTTTTCGCGAGGGTGCGGGAACCGACGGGCTCGCCCGTGGCGACGAACTCGGTGACCGCCGCATAAAGAATCTGGCGTGCGCGATGATTGAGCTCGGACATATCTGACCTAGAAAAGATGAGCGAAAATCGCTCGCGTAGCAAGGTACGGAGCCCTTTCAGGCCCTCCACGACGCAAATGCGCTCCGGCGAAGGAGCGAACGCGGAACAAACCCGCGAAATTCGCGCGCTTCAGCGTTGAAGGATGCTCTCGGAGCGCAGGATTCTGGCCGTTTCGGCGATCGCGAGTTACGAAGAACCGATGTTTTGGGCCGCAATCCTCGCATCCGCGCTTTTTGGCGTCACGGCGAAGACGCACGCAGGCGACCCCACCTTCGTCCCGGAAGCTGCCGCCGCGCCGGCGATGCGTTACGCGGCGATGGATGCGAACACCTGCATGTCCGAGCTCCAGCGCCGCAACCTTCCGTGGACTCCCGTTCCGCAAGCCCGAGGCATCCTCGCTCCCGTGCGCATCACTGGACCGCTGAATGGAATTACGTTTCATTCTCCCGTCCCGAAAAAGGATCGTGCAACCGCATCGATCGAGATCTTCGACTGCCGCCTGGCCCTCGCCGTTCATGACTTTTCGTTCATCCTCGCGCAAGCGGGCGTCGTCGAAGTCGTCCACTACTCGGTGTATCGCGATCCTGGAAAACGCTACGCAGACAAGCTCGGTTCGCGTCACGGTGGAGCTCTCGCGATCGACGTCGGCAAGCTCGTGCGTCGGGACGGAACCACTCTTTCCGTCGAAGACGACTTCCACGGCCACATCGGAAACGCGACGTGTCCGATGACGTACAAGGTCGGCCCATCCCCCGCCACCGACAACGCAAAGCTACTCTGGTCGATCTTCTGTACCGCCGCGGACGCGCACCTCTTCAACGTCGCGCTGAGTCCCAACTACAACAAGCCGCACTTCAATCACTTCCATCTCGAAGTGACGGCGAACGTGAAGTGGTTCATCGCGCACTGAAACGAGAACGCGGCCAGACCTGCGAAGGTCTACCCGCCAATGGGCTGAGCGGGATGGACTTCGCTCACGTTGGACGCGCCCAGCGCTCGTTTATAACGTCTACTCCGACTCCTTCGTCTCCGCAGCGGCCGCGCGCGCGACGATCTTCTCCCAGCACTTCTTCATGTCCGCCGGCATCGGCTCCTCGAAGCGCATCTCGCGCTCCGTGACGGGGTGAATGAAGCCGAGCTCCGCCGCATGCAGCATCATGCGCGGCGCGCGATCTTCGACACCCGGAAAACCTCGCGAATAGACGCGGTCGCCGAGAATGGGGTGCCCCAGCTCGGAAAGATGGATGCGGATTTGATGCGTGCGGCCCGTCTCGAGCGCGCATTCTACGAGGCTGGCTTTCTCGTGGCTCTCGATGACGCGCACATGCGTGACCGCGAGCTTCCCCTCTCCGGGAATTTTTCTACCGAAGCGCGCGAGAACCGCTTCTTGCGAGCCGCGAACACCGTCGCCCCGATTCTCGACGAGGTGCGAACGAATGGTCGTGGCGCGGACGTGCCCATCTGCAATCGCGATGTAGCGACGGTGGGTCGTGTGAAAACGAAACTGCTGACCCAGTGATTGCTTCGCGGCCCAGCTGCGCGTGAACATGACGAGACCAGAGGTCTCCTTGTCGATGCGGTGAACGACGCCGACGGTCGCGCGGACGTTGCGCGTCCCCTTCTCTTTTCTGCGCGAGAGGTAGTCGATGACGAGCTCTTCGAGTGAGTAGTCGATCTCTTCGCCGGGATAGCGAACCGTGCTGATGCCCGCAGGTTTGCGGATGACGATCACGTGTGGATCTACATGCGCGATCATCTCGCGTTCGAGCTCGGGGCCTTTCTTGATGCGCTGGGGTTTTCCGCCGAGCGAAACCATTTTTCCCGCGAGAACCTTCGCGTCGGTGACCTTGAGAGGCATTCCGTCGACGAGGACTTCGCCGCGAAGGATCTTCTTTCGCGCATCGTTCCACGAGCCGCCGAAGAACTTTCGAACGAGGAAGTCGAGCGCTGAACGATCGAGCTCTTGAGGAACTGCGACGGGCTCGGGAGTCGTCTTTGCAGGGGCTTTGTCGCCGGGTTCTGTTTTCAAAAAGAATCTATCCTTCGAAGTGATTTCGGGTACTCTCGGAACGTTCGAAGTACGCCCGGCAACGGGGCAATGCGCATTCGACTAGGAGGCTTTTCTGTGAGCAAGACTCTTCTCGCGATCGACGACAGCTTGACCATGCGGAAGATATTCGAGATCACCTTCTCGGGTGAGGATTTCAATGTCCTCACGGCAGAGAACGGCAAAGCAGGTCTCGGTAAAACCGGTGAAAACCCAAGCGTCGTTCTCATCGACACCTCGCTCGAAGGTGAAGATGGCTACGCGGTGGCCAAAGAAGTTCGGCAGAAGCTCCCCAAGGCGGGCATCATCCTCCTCGCAAGCCGTCACAATCCGTACGATGCCAACAAGGGCAAAGACGCCGGCGTCGACGACTTCGCGGACAAGCCGTTCGACACGCAACAGCTCATCGACAAGGTGAAGAAGGTCGCGCTCGCACGTGAAAGCGGAGCCGCTGCTCCAGCACCCGCGCCCGCACCTGTCGCCGCCGCTGCAGCGCCTGCTGCTTCTGCCGCACCAAAATCTACTGCCGCCTCGGCGCGCTCCAAGACCCTCGTCTTCGGCCCCGAGATGATTCCCTCGACGGTCGATCCGTCGAAGGCTCCGCCAAAAGAAGAGCCGAAGCCCGCCGCCGCGAAAGCTGCGCCCGCTTCCGTCGCTTCTCCGAAGCCAAGCCCGGTCGCAGCATCGTCGGTTGGCAGCGCCATCAACGGTCAGCTTTCTGGCAAGCTCTCGGATCTCGGCCTCTCGAAAGATCAAGTCGACGCCGTCCTCGCGCTGTCGCGTGAAGTCGTCGAGCGCGTCGTTTGGGAAGTCGTCCCGCAGCTCGCCGAGACGCTCATCAAAGAAGAGATCACGCGCCTCACGAAGTAATTCGATAAGCGCCTCCGTTTCACACGGAGAAGGTTTCGCGAAAGGCATCCGAAAGGGTGCCTTTCTGCTTTTGTGCGCTCAAGCGGTGGTGCGAGGTGCACGCTACAAAACGAAAAAGGCGCTCTTTCGAGCGCCCTTCTCTCTAACGTTCGCCGGCTCTCGCCGCTACTAGTCTCTTACTTGTCTTTGTCCTTTTTCTCGCTGCCCTTGGGCTTCGATTTGAGGACTTCGTCGATGAGGCCGTATTCTTTGGCTTCGTCGGCGCCGAGGTAGAAGTCGCGGTCGATGTCCTTCAAGATTTGCTCGCGGCCTTTGCCCGTCGCGTTGGCGAGGATGTCGGTGATGACGTCCTTCATGCGGCGGATTTCGCGGGCTTGAATCTCGATGTCGGTCGCTTGACCGCGCGCGCCGCCGAGCGGCTGGTGAATCATGATGCGCGCGTTCGGGAGCGCAACGCGACGGCCCTTCTGACCGGCCGCGAGGAGAACGGCGCCCATCGATGCGGCTTGTCCTAGGCAGGTCGTGGAGACCGTCGAGCGGATGTATTGCATCGTGTCGTAGATCGCGAAACCGCTCGTCACCACGCCGCCGGGCGAGTTGATGTAGAGCATGATTTCTTTGTCCGGATCCTCGCTCTCGAGGAAGAGGAATTGCGCGATGACGATGTTGGCGACGTCGTCGTTGATCTCGGTGCCGAGGAAAACGATGCGGTCTTTGAGGAGGCGGCTGAAGATGTCCCAGTTGCGCTCACCGCGATGCGTCGTCTCGACGACCGTGGGATACGGGATGAAGCCCGTCGTGGCTTCTGCTTTTTCGAGGACGTTGATCGCTTGCGCGCGCGTTTCTGGTCGCTTCATTTTTCGGCTTTCTTTCCCGTCTTCTTGGCTTTGGGCTCTTCGCCCGGACCTTCGGCGGCCTTGGCGGCCTTCGCTTCGCGTTCCTTCTGGAACTCTTCTGCGTCGACCTCGGTGATCTTTGCTTTCTGTTCGATGAGGTCGAGGATCTTGTCCTCGAGGATCATGCCCACGAGCATATCGCGCTTCGACTTCTCGCGGTATTCGGCCCGCAGCTTCGCGACATTCTTGCCGCTTTCCTCGGCGAGCTCTTTGATTCCCTCTTCGAGGTCGGTGTCGGTCACCTTGAGCTCGAGCTTCTTCGCGATGCCCGCCATGAGGAGGCCCGCGCGAACTTTGCGCTCTGCGTCTGCGCGAATGCGGTCACGCATGCTGTTGAAGCCTTCTTGCGTGAGGCGCTGACCGAGACGGCGCGCCGTCTGAATCACTTCTTGCTCCATGAGGCGCGTCTGCTGATCGACGAGGCTCGGCGGAACGTCGAGCGGGTTCTGATCGTTCAACGCTTCGACGATTTGCTCGGCGACGGCGAGGTCGCTCTGATCTTTGAGGGCCTTCTCGAGGCGTGAGTGAACGGCGGCACGGAGCTCGACGACGGTCTGTCCGAGGCCGGTGTCTTTCGCGAACTCGTCATCGAGCGTCGGAAGAACGCGCTCTTTCACTTCGACGACCTTCACGTGGAAGGTGCCCTTCTTGCTTCGGAAGTCCGTGCGCGGATGGCTGTCGGGGAAAGTCGCGTCGACGTCGAGCGTGTCGCCCACCTTCTTGCCGAGAAGCGCTTCGTCGAGCTCCGGAAGAACTTGCTTCGAGCCGAGCTCGACGCTGACGCCCTCGGCGCCTCCGTCTTCGATCTTCTTGCCGTCGACGTCGAGCGTGAAGTCGATCGTCAACGTGTCTTCGGCTTTGGCAGCGCGCGCGGCTTCCGGAGCCTTGAGCGTTGCCGACTGCTTGCGAAGTCCTTCGAGCTGTTCGTCGACGAGCTTGTCGCTCACGTCACGCTTGGGGCGTTTGAGCTCGAGGTTCTCGTATTTCACCGATTCGACCTCGGGAGAGACTTCGAACGTCGCCTTGTAAGCGAAGGTGCCCGTCGCATCGAGGTTGCCCGCTTCGACATTGGGCGTGCTCACGGGAATGATGTTCTGACCGCTGAGCGCACCAGGAAGCGTGTCATTGACGAGCGCGTTCGCGACGTCGTTCTTCACTTGCGGCTCGAAAAGTTGAACGAGGACGTTGCGCGGAGCTTTGCCCGGACGGAAACCGCGAATTTTCGCGCGACGACCGAGGTCGGAATAGGCGCGCTCGACTTGCGCCTTCACCGTGTCGGCGGGCACTTCGACGGAGAGTTCAACTTTGACGGGAGAAATGCGGGAGAGGGTGACGTTCATGGAACCTTTTTGGATGCTTCTCTTCGGACCTCGGGCGCGAGCACCACCGCTCGGAATGCCCCTCGGCGAGAAGGAATCGCACGATACTGCCAGGGAAATTGGCGTCAAGGCTTCGTGCACCACGCATGCAAGGAAACTCGTCCCAAAGAGCCTCTTCGGTTACAGTCGGCGGCGTCATGCCCGAATTCGCACTTCTTCGTACGAGCATCATCACGACCGTGCTTCATCTCGTCTTCGGCATCGTCGCCATCTTCGTCGGTGCCATCACGATCAAGTTGGTCGACAAGCTGGTCTTCAAGCGGATCGATCTCGAAGAAGAGATCGCGCGCGGCAACTTGGCGGCGGCTGTTCTCGCAGGCTCGATCTGGATCGCGCTCGCAATGATCCTCGTTCACGCGGGCTGAGCTCGCAAAGCGGGTCTTCCGTGGCGAGGCGCGAAGGTCGACCCGTCTCGCCTCCATGCGAAGCATTTCTTCGCATCGTGGGTTCATGCTCCGTTCATGAAACTCGCCATCAGCAACAAGGTCGTCTCCACCATCGACGAAGAGCTCGCCGCCATTTTCAAATGGTGCACCTGTGGCGCGAGAGAGGGCGCAGGAGAATCCTTCCACTCGACGGCCTACCGCGGTCCGCTCTCGGGCCTCTCGCTGACGCTCGAGAAGAGCGGCTGGCACTATTGGTCCGGGGGGACGGGCCTCGTGGGTCCTTTCGCGACGCGCGAAGACGCGGGCGAAGCGCTGTACGAAGCGGTTCGAGAAGAGGCCATCGCTTGGCGAAGGGCGCGCGCCGAACAAGCTGCGCTCGTCGAAGCGAAATACGCCGCGCTCGAATATGAGCTCGACAAGAGCGCTTGAAGTCCCTCGCGAGCCCAGCGCTCTGTCTATCGCTGTCTACCAATCCGTGAACGGATATGGCCTCACCGGCGGAACCTTGCGCCAGCCGATCGCGTACTTCGTCGCGTCGAGCATCACCGCCTGCCCGAATCCTGTGCAGTATGCATTCATCACTTCGCGTGACTCTTCGGGCGGAATATTACGAATCCGATAGAGGTCGTCGGCGCCAAAGAGGTGAAGCCCCTCGTGAGCGATCGTCACCGAAAAATTTCCGAAATCGCGTCCGCGTGGAACGAAGATGAAGGCGGCCTCTGCGTAATCTTTGTTGTCCGACTGAAGCGCCGCGAAAGCAAAATCGCGTGCCTGGGTATCCATTGGCATGTGGATGAAGAACGCGACCTCGTTGTAGCCCTTTGCGATGCCAGCGTCGGCGACGACGCGAGACAGTGACTTCTGCAGGCCTATTTCTGCGGCACTTCGCGCTTCATCGCGATAGAGGCGCATCGCATTCGCGGTCATGAGCTTCCGCGTATCGAGTGCGAAAGGCGTGGGGGCAAAGGAAGTGTTCACGTCCCAAACGACGGAGTCGACGGCAAGACTCTGACCATCTTTGACGGCCATGTCTTCGTAATAACGCTCGGCGAGAATCATCGCGTTCTCGACCGTCCGTGTTTGCGCCGTCGTCCAGGGATAGCTCGCGCTCTTCAGACGAAGATGAAGGAGGAGAACCTTGCCCGTGAGCGCGTGCGCAGAGCCGTGATTTCGCTTCGCGGCGTAGTCGGGATACGAGCGCTCGCGCGTGTAGTCGTTGCAGGTGCCGAACTTGAACGCCGACTCCATCGCCTGTTCAGGAGTGAGCGGCGTCACCGGCTTCTGGACCGTGGGAACGATGACGGGGTCCGTCTTCGTGACTTGCTGTTCGTCACCGGAGACTGCGAGGCCGATCGCGATCAACGTGATCGGGGCACCGATGAACAAGAGAACGGCTGCGACGATCAGACAGCCGACGACTCCCTTTCCGGACCTTTTTGCAGGAAGCGGTCGATGCGGGCCCGGCTGCATCCACGGCGCGCTCCCCTGATTCGGGTAGTAGGCAGGATGAAACGGCGGCGGACCGTAGCCGTGCGGCATGAGCGGTTGCGGCGCGCCCATCGGAGCTTGCGGCCGATACGCTTCGGGAACCACTTGCTGCGGGTAGCCCTGCGGAGGTCCGTATTGCGGATTGCCTTGCTGCGGATAACCCTGCGCAGGCCCGTATTGCGGATTGCCTTGCTGAGGAACCGGCCGCTGCGGGTACTGCTGCGGCTGACCCTGCTGATGAACCGGCGGCTGCGGAACCGGTTGCTGGGGATAGGGCTGCTGCGGAAACTGCTGAGGCTGACCGCGCTGAGGCACCGGTTGCTGCGGGTACTGCTGAGGCTGACCCTGCTGCGGCGGTACTCCCTGCCCTCCTTGTCCTGGCCGTTGACCTGGGGGTGGGCGCCAGTTCGGGGGTTGCATGAGCGCTTGCGATCGTAGCGGAAGACAAAGCGTTCGAGGCGAGAATCCTAGGGTCGGATCTCGCCTCGAAGAACTCGCCTTTCATCGCCATTTTCGGACGATGGGCGAAGGGAAAGGATGCGGCTCGGTGGGTGACCGAGCTTCGCTCTCAATCTTCGTCGTAGTTCGACGGGTCGTACTCGTCGAATTGGTCGTCGAAGAGAAGAGGAGACTGCGCGTACTCGCTCTCCTGAATCAGATCGTCCAACGAGAATCCAACCTTGGATTCGGATCGCGTCTCTTCACGCTCGAACTCGGCCATCGTGCGGTAGCTCTTCGGTGCCATTTTCTTATCTCCCTTTCCCTGGGCGCTGCAATTCAAGGATCCGAACCTCCCCACGCACTCCCGAATCTTTTCTCCAGAAAGACTCGAGCGTACGGTTCGGCGAAGCTTCCGCTTGAAGCGCTTGTTCGAGCGCCCTTCGGAATCCACGCATTGGTTGCTTACCTTGAACCACCAGCACCTCCGTTTGCCTACATCTGGATACACCGTACTACGTGGCCCTAAGTGCACCAAAAAAGTGGGGCGGATTATCGGTTCGCTCGCTCGTGAAGCGCCGAGGGAGAAGGCGACGGGGAACTACTCTGGTCGGTCCTCCTTGCATCGAGTAGGTTCCCCCGCTCCGCGTTCCGGGATGCTCTCCGCGCGGGTCCTCTGACTGAAAGACCGATGAAACAGAAGACGCGGATCATCGCAGTCGTGAACCAAAAGGGTGGCGTCGGGAAAACGACGACCTCGGTGAATCTCGCGGCAAGTTTGGCAGCCGCCGAGAAGAGGACGCTCCTTCTCGACTTGGATCCTCAGGGCAACGCGAGCTCCGGCGTCGGCATTCGTCCGCGCACCGTCGAGCGCAGCATCTACGACGTGCTCATCGGACGCGCGACATTGAAAGACGTGATGGTCGGAACCGAGGTTCCGAATCTTTTCGTCATCCCCGCGACGCAAGATCTCGTCGCTGCCGAGATCGAGCTCGTCGACGCAGAAGACCGCGCGACGCGGCTCCGTACGCAAATCGAAGAGCTCCTCGCCAAAGAGAAGTTCG
>JAHFDV010000359.1 GCA_023248815.1 Myxococcales bacterium | reverse complement strand
CGAGTCTCCATAGAGAAGGCCCACGAGACGATTTCGAACGAAGAGCGGCAGCGCCAAGAAATTGCGCGCGCTCTTTCGCTGAAGGTCGTTCAAGAGCATGTCGTCGAGCGTCTCAGGAACGGCGGAGCGGATGATGGGAGCCTTGCGAGTCTTTGCTTCTTCGAATGCGCTCGGGAGGTCGAGCGGAACACCGACGCCGATGACGCGATCGCGCGTCTGCCCGGTCCCCGCGGCATCACGTCCTTCGGCGATGTCTCCCTGTACGGAGAAGAGCGCGGAGTATTCGAAGAACTGCCGCGCGAAGTCGAAGAAGACGTCGAAGATGACGCTTCGAGAATCGGCGTCCGTGAGCTCTCGCGCGGCCTGGTCGAACGTGATTGGACGACGCGGCCGGGCTCCTGCGCGGCTCGCAGGCGCGAGGTCGCGGAGGAGCGTGCCCATCGCGCGCACCTTCTTGATGCGCTCCTTGCGAAGGTTGGGGTCGAGCACGCCGGGGCGCGTCGGTTGTTCGAGGTTGAAGTCCGATGGCGGAGCGGGCGGCACCCCCAGCGCCGATGCTGGCGCTGTGTGACCGAGCGGCTCGTCCATTTCGCTCAGCATGCGCTTCGTTTCCGGTGCGCCTGGAACACTGGTTTGGGCGCTCGTCGGAAACACATCCATCCCCTTCACCGCCCTCACGCCGAGCGGTGTGTCGATGCGGGAGGTTGCGTCGGGCGACGACTCAAGCTTGGTCTCCTTTGGAGCAAGCTCGGGGGACGAAGGCGGCGCGCCGCCAAAGTTCGGAGACGAGCGAGGTGCCGGGACAGTCACTCCACCGGGAGCGCGCGGCGGCGGAGTCACCTCTGGCGCTTCTCGAAGAAGCGGCGGAAACAGGCTCGACGAAGCCTCTTTGACTCCCCCCATGCGCGCGATGAGCCGCTCGAAGCGGCGACCGATGGGCGCTCCGTACTCGCGCCCAATGGCCTGGCGCAGACGCACGAGCGACGCGATGCGCTGGACCAACGGAATCGAGAGCGCGAACATCAGCTGCTCTTCGTCGTCTGGCGAGAGCCGCTCTGAAACGGCAATCACGAGCTGCTCGCCGTCGTCCGTCATCGAGAGTGGATAGATCGATCGCTTGATCGCGACGTCTTTCGGTAGCAGCGCACGCGCGCGTTCGGGAGGAGGAGGCAATTCGCCCGCCGTCGTCGCCTTGAGACCCGCGTACGAGCCGAGCGCATCGATGAGCGCTTGTTCGTTGGGGGACGTGACCTCGAACAAATTGGTCACGAGATCGCCGCCATAGAGGACCTGCCGCGCGATGGCCTCTTCTGCTTGGCGCATCGTCACGACTCCGGACTCGACCAAGTGGGAGCTCAGCGACATTCTCGGAAGCGAGTGTCGCTTCCAGAGACGTTTTCGTCAATTGCCGTTAGGTCACAAGAGGGGCGTTCATCCGCCGGAGATGCGCTTCGACCGCTGAAACAAGGCTCGGAAACGTCGAAGGACTCGCCTCTACGTCGGGGGCAATGTCCGCTTCATGAAGCGCGCGCGTCGTGACGGGCCCAATGCTCGCAATGAGCTTCTTTCTCCCTGCGGTATCGTCCGAAGAACCTGTAGAATGCAGTTTTTGGGGGTTGCTGGCGAGATATCCGCGCACGGTCGATGGCGAGGTGAACAAGAGCACGTCGGCTCCGTCGACGAGCTTGGAGTCGGCGGGAACGATCGTCGTCTCGTAGACGCCCACATCGGTCACCTCGTGTCCGGCGTCGCCGAGAACGCTCGCGAGCTCCGGCGAAGCGACCTTGGCGCGAAGGAGAAGGAATCGACTCTTGGAGCGCTCCTTTTTTGCGAGCTCGTCCCCGAGTCCTCCCCCATGTCCTGCGCGCGAGACGAACGTTGCGACGATGCCTCGCTCCTCCAAGGCTTTCGCCGTCGCTTCTCCGATCACCGCGATCTTCGTCGTGACGAGCTCGCGAGGGCCCTTGCCCGCTTTTTCGAGAAGCTCGATGGCAGAATCGGCGCCATTTTTACTCGTGAAGACGATCCAAGAAAACGCCGCAAGGTCTCCGAGCGCCGCGGTCGACTCCGAAGACGAAAGCGTCTCGATCCGGAGAACGGGGATCAAGACGGGGATGGCTCCGCGCTCGCGAAGGAGCGCTTCCGATGTCGCGGCCTGATCTTCTGCTCGAAAGAGGGCGACGCGCTTTCCGCGAAGGGGTTGGTCGTCGAACATCGCTTGCGCCCATTTTCGCACTCTTCGCCGAGCGCGTCACGTTTGAGAGGAGCTGCCGCTCCGTGCTATCCACTCTCCCATGCCCTTTCCCGAGGTGAGACCGCGAAGACTTCGTGGCTCGAAAGAGATCCGCAGACTCGTTCGCGAGACGAGCCTCGAGCCGAGCGATCTCGTTTTGCCGATGTTTTTCTCGGCGACGTTGACGGAGCCTCGGCCCATCGGGACGATGCCCGGCGTCGATCAGCAGCCAATCTCGCATGCAAAAGCGGCGGCGAAAAAAGCCAAAGAGCTCGGGCTCGGCGGCGTGATTCTTTTCGGTTTGCCCGCGAAGAAAGACCCCGAAGGACGCGCTGGGCTCGACAAAGACGGCCCTGTACCGCGCGCGATCGCCGAGATGAAGGCAGCTGCGCCCGAGCTCATCGTGATGGCCGACGTTTGCGTCGATGAATACACGGACCACGGGCATTGCGGCGTCCTCCGCACGCGCCCCGACGGTACGCAGGTCGTCGACAACGACGCGACGATTGCGATCCTCGCCGAGATGTCGGTCTTGTTCGCGAGCGCTGGCGCCGATGTCGTGGCGCCGAGCGACATGATGGACGGCCGCGTGCGCGCGATCAGAACCGCGCTCGATTCTTCGTCGTACACGGACACGCTGCTCCTCAGCTACGCCGTGAAATACGCGAGCTCATTCTATGGTCCCTTCCGCGAAGCCGCAGATTGCGCACCGAAGTTCGGCGATCGCGCCGGTTACCAGATGGATCCCGCGAATGCGCGTGAAGCCTTGAGAGAAGCCGCCGAAGACGAGCTCGAGGGCGCGGACATGCTGATGGTGAAGCCAGCGCTCCCCTATCTCGACATCGTGCGCGACGTGCGCAAAGCGACGAACCTTCCGCTCGCCGCTTACAACGTCTCGGGCGAGTACTCGATGCTCCACGCGGCCGCTGCGGCAGGGATGATCGATCTCGATCGCGCGGTCCTCGAAGTGCTGACGTCGATCCGCCGCGCTGGCGCCGACTTCATCCTTACCTATCACGCGCCGCATGCGGCGAAGCTGCTGGGCGCATGATGAAGAAGACGTTCGCAATCGTGATCGCGACGGGCGCACTGCTCGGGCTCGGTTGCCCGACGGGTGCGTGTGACGGCGATCAGATCACGTACGGTCTCGAGCCGGGCCAAGGGAACCTCATCGACGAAAACACGTGGGAGTCGTCTCCGATCGGAGGAACGTGGGTGATTTTCTCGGCGCGACGCTCGATCTCATTTTATCCGAAGGGCCTCGAAGGACGTACGCTGCGCGCACCGGTCATGTACGTCAGCGCCGCCGGTAGTCCTGAAACGGGCGGCCAGCAGTTCACGACGGCTTCGGGAAACCTCGCCGAGGTCGGAGTCTTCGGGCCCGATCCGAACCACTCCTTGATTCCGTGGTTCTATGCAAATAACAACACGTGCGCGACGTACTTCGTGCGCGCAGAAATATCGGCCTACCCAAAGGGCGAAGAGCCTGACGCAGGTACGGACTCGGGCACGATCGTCGAAGGCGACGCAGGTCTCGACGCAGAGACGAGCGACGCTGAAGTAGACGCCGCCAACTAGACGGCGTTAAGCGACTGCGTGTCACTTGCCGCATTTGGCGACGCAGGCGCTCTCTTTTTCGGCGCAAGGCGGACACACGGCAGGGCGACACGCGTCGTCGCAACGCGTGCGCTCGATGCTGCAATTTTTGAGGCACATCTCCGAGACGGTCGACACGGGCGGCGCAAAGGCGCTCGTCGGCGCGGGCAAGGGCCCGCGGTTGCGCTCGCCTTCTCCAGGAGCTCCCGCCATCAGCGCTTCGTCGGTGGGCAACGCTGGGAGGTCCGACAACGCTTTGAAGCGAGAATCTGCGTATTCGACGCGATCCTTCGTCTGCGCGTACGTGTACATGTCACGCCATTCGCGCCAGCATTCACGCTTCGAGTCGATGCTGACGTTCGAGCGCTCGTCGAGCGCGTAGCAGTGCTCGAAACGCGCCTCACCGTTGTGCACGGCGGCGAAGCTGGGTCCGCACGCCGCGAACGCGAACAAGGTCCCTACCGCAAAAATGGGAAGCGCCGCGACCTTCGCCAATGAATGAGCTTCCAAAGCCATCCGTGAACGTATCGCACGTTTCCTCGAGATCGCCGAATCCGTCCGCCAAGTCCGTGAGCGGACGGATTGGGGCTCATGTTGACGACGCGGGTTCGCCCTTTCCTTCGTCTCCGGTAACTGCCTCTTCAGGCCCGTTCCTACTTCCTTTGATTTTACGCGGACTATTCTGTACGGATAGCTCTCCAAGAGCCGGCTTCATCGGGCAATCCGCTCGAACCGACATCGGCAAAGCCTAACTACGAGAGCACGAGAGATAAGATGTTCACGGGACTCGTCGAAGCGCTCGGGCAGGTTCGCAGCGCAGTGCGCAAAGGAAGCGAGCTTCACCTCGAGATCGTCACGCCGTTCGAAGGCATCGTCCTCGGTGAGTCCATCTCGGTGAACGGCACGTGCCTCACCGTGAATGGAATTCCCGCGCCCAAAACCTTCACGGCGTATGCCTCCAAAGAGACGCTCGACCGCACGACCCTCGCTGACATTCGCACGAGCTCGTCTTTGAATCTCGAGCGTGCGCTTCTTCCGACGACACGTCTCGGCGGGCACATCGTGACGGGTCACGTCGACGGCATCGGGATCGTTCGCGCGAAACGAATCGTCGAGTCGGCGGTCGAATTCGAAATCTCGCACGATGCCGAGCTCACGCGATTCATCGCCGAGAAGGGATCGATCGCGGTCGATGGCGTGAGCCTCACGGTCAATCGCGTCACGAACGACAGCTTCTTCATCCTCATCATCCCACACACGCAAACGGCGACGACGATTGGCTCGCTCGACGTCCGCGCGCGCGTGAACTTGGAAGTCGACGTTCTCGCGCGCTATGCCGCGCGCATTCTGCAGACCGCCGACGCGAAAGCCGAGGGCTGGGCGCGTCTTTTGGCACCGGAGAAAACATGAATCCAGCTACTTTCGAACGCGTCGCAGATGCCATTCGGCAGATCAAAGAAGGCAAAATCGTCATCCTCGTCGACGACGAAGACCGCGAGAACGAGGGCGACCTCACGATGGCGGCGGAGCTCGTGACGCCGGAAGCGATCAACTTCATGGCGAAGCATGGTCGCGGGCTCATCTGCCTCACCCTCACCGAGGCGCACGTCGATGCGCTCGGCCTTCCGCTGATGACGTCTCCAGGTCGCGGCGGCCCTCCACTCGGCACCGCATTCACCGTTTCGATCGAAGCGCGAACGGGCGTCACGACCGGGATCAGCGCAAAGGATCGCGCGCACACGATTCGCACCGCCGCGAGTCCGACCTGCAGGCCCGAAGAGCTCGTTTCACCGGGACACGTATTTCCGCTTCGCGCTCGCGAAGGCGGCGTGCTCGTGCGAACGGGTCAAACCGAAGGCTCCGTCGATCTCGCAAGACTCGCGGGGCTCACCCCAGCCGGTGTCATCTGCGAGATCATGAACGACGATGGCTCGATGGCGCGCCTCTCGGACCTCGTCGCTTTTGCGAAAGACCACGGCCTTCTAATCATCTCGGTCGCAGACCTCATCGAGTATCGCCTCCACACCGAACGTCTCGTGACCCGACTCCGCGAGCAGCTTCTGACTCTCGATGGCACGGGCAGCGAATGGCGCGTCGTCGTGTTCGAAGCAAAGACCGATGCACGCCAAGTGCTCGCGCTCGTGAAAGGCGACCTGACGCATGTCGAGGGCAGCGAAGCATTGCCTCCCCTCGTGCGCATGCACGCCGGCTCGACCGTGGCCGACACGTTCACTTCACCCGTATTCGGAGGGGGCAAAGCGCTTCGCAATGCCATCGAGACCATCGAGTCCGAGGGTGCTGGCGTCATCGTCTACTTCCCTCCCCGCGGAAATTTGTCGCACGAGATCGATGCGATCGTGGACAGCAGAAATGGCGAGATTCCGCCGCAAAAAGAGCCCCTTCGCGAGTACGGCCTCGGCGCCCAAGTGCTTCTCGATCTCGGATTGAAGCGAATTCGCCTCCTCACGAACAACCCACGAACGCTC
>JAHFDV010000078.1 GCA_023248815.1 Myxococcales bacterium | reverse complement strand
CCTTCCTCGGCGGTCCGCTGAAGGAAACCCGCGAAAAAATGCTGCCCTACGAGTGCGGCTCTGAGTCGACCGGCGGCAAGCACGTGAAGCTCAGCGTGAAGTTCTACCTCACGGCAATCCTCTTCGTCGTCTTCGACGTCGAGGTGGTCTTCATCTACCCGTGGGCAACGCAATTCAAATTGCTGGGCTGGACGGGCCTCTTCTCGATGTTTGCGTTCTTGGCCGTCGTCCTCGTCGCCCTTATCTACGTCTGGCGCAAGGGCGCCCTCGAGTGGGAGAGCTAACTTCGAGAGAGCGCCCCGACGCATCTTCTTCTGCACATATTTCCGAGAGGAAAGGCATTTCAATGAGTGAAACAACAGGTGGCCACCGAACCGTTACGCTCGACGGTAACGAAGCGGGTTTCGCAACGACGAAGCTCGATGCGCTCCTCAATTGGGCGCGCAAAAACTCGCTCTTTCAGTATCCGTTCGCGACGGCGTGCTGCGGCATGGAGTTCTTCTCCGTCGCCGGTCCCAAGTACGACATCGCGCGATTTGGTGCCGAAGCCCCGCGCTTCTCGCCACGCCAGGCAGACCTCCTCTGGGTCGTCGGCACGATCAGCCAACGTCAAGCGCCCGTGCTTCGCCGCATCTACGAACAGATGATGGAGCCGAAGTGGGTAATGGCCTTCGGCACGTGCGCGAGCTGCGGTGGCTTTTACGACAACTACACGACGGTCCCCGGCATCGACAAAATCATCCCGTGCGACGTCTACATTCCGGGCTGCCCGCCGCGCCCCGAAGCCGTCCTCGACGGCCTCATGCTTCTCCAGGCGAAGATTACGCATGGCAATCGCACGCCAGAAATCGTGAAGCCGCGTGAAGATCCCGCGCAAAAATACGGCAACGGTTCGCCGAGCCAAAACTCGAACGTCACGGTTCGTCGCAGCAAGGGTGGCGAGATCATCGGTGGAGGTCACTCGTGAGCGAAATCGCTCTTTCGCGTCTCAAAGAGACGTTCGGCGAGGCGATCCTCGAGACGCACAGCTACCTCGGTGACGACACGGCGGTCGTCGCCCCCGAGCAGTGGCGAAACGTCTGTCGCTTCCTCCGCGAAGACTCGGTGCTCCAGTTCGACATGTTCATCGACCTCTGTGGCGTGGACTATCCAGATCGCGAACCGCGCATGGAAGTCGTCGCGCATCTCGTCTCCACGACGAAGAATCATCGCGTACGCATCAAGACGCGCGTCGGTGACAGCGAGATGGACGGCGCCGAGCTCGACTCCGTCACTTCGATCTGGCCCGGCGCCGACTGGCTCGAGCGCGAAGTTTACGACATGTCCGGCGTGACGTTCCGCGGTCATCCCGACCTCCGTCGCATCCTGATGTACCCCGAGTTCGTGGGGCATCCGCTCCGCAAAGATTATCCCGCGCAAAAGACGCAGCCACTCGTTCCGTACCGTACGGAAGAAGAAGCGGGCCTCCCGCTCGAGAAGCTCGCGCCTTTCCGCGAAGACGAAGGCATGTCGTTCGGTCGCAAAGACTGGACGCGCTCGCATGGCGAGCCGGTAACTGGAGACGGCGTGGGGTTGCGTTCTGGAGGTAGTCATGGAGCCGATTGATCTCGATCTCGAAGAAGGGGAGCTCGAGCTCCCCGCCGAGCCCATGCATCTCAACATGGGCCCGTCGCACCCCGCGATGCACGGCACCGTTCGCATGGTGCTCGAGCTCTCGGGCGAAACGATCGTCAAGAACGACGTCGAGATCGGCTACCTCCACCGCGGCTTCGAAAAAATGTGCGAGCGCGGCACGTGGGCGCAGGTTTTCCCCTACGCCGACCGCCTGAACTACGTCTCGCCCATGCTCAACAACGTGGGCTATGCGCTCGCGGTAGAGAAAGCATGCAGCATACAGGTTCCTGATCGCTGCCAGTGGTACCGCATGGTGCTCGGTGAGCTCGCTCGCATCTCGGACCACCTGACCTGCAACGGAGCCATGGCGATGGAGCTCGGCGCGTTCACGCCGTTCCTCTGGTTCATCAAAGCGCGCGACATCATCTGGGACATCCTCGAAGAGGAAACCGGCGCGCGTATGACGCACTCCTTCGCGCGCATCGGCGGTATGGCCGCTCCGCCGACGGACGGCTTCAAAGAGATCGTGTCGCGCGGCGTGCAGAAGGTCATCGAGCTCGTCGAAGAGGGCGAGAAGATGCTCCTCAAAAACCGCATCTTCATCGAGCGCCTCGAGGGCATCGGCTCCATCAGCAAGGACGATGCGGTCTCGCTCGGTTGGACGGGTCCCTGTCTCCGTGCGACGGGCGCCGCGTACGACATCCGCAAGCTCTACCCGTATCTCAAATACGACGAAGTCGACTTCAACGTTCCCGTCGGAACCAAGGGCGACACGCTCGATCGCTTCCTCTGCCGTCTCGACGAGATGCGCGAGTCACGCAAGATCATCGACCAGTCGATCGCACGCATGAGCGACGACGGACCGATCAACGTGAATGATCCGCGCGTCATTCTTCCGCAGAAGAGCGACGTCTACACGACGATCGAAGCGACGATTCAGCACTTCAAGCTCGTCATGGAAGGCGCCAAAGTGCCTGCCGGCGAGACCTATTCTTACACCGAAGCTGGCAACGGCGAGCTCGGCTTCTATCTCGTGTCCGACGGTTCGGGCACACCCTACCGCTGCCGCATCCGTCCACCATGTTTCCAGATCGTCGGCGGTGTCGAGCGCATCCTCAAGGGACACATGCTGAGCGACATCATCCCGGTCTTCGGTTCGATGAACATGATCGGCGGCGAGTGCGATCACTGACTCTCTGAAAGAACGAGCCATGCCTACTTTCAAATACGACGGTAAAGAAGTTCCTTTCGAGCCAGGCGAATCGATCATTCGCGCGGTGGCTCGCCAGGGCAAAGAGATCCCGCACTACTGCTGGCACCCGGGGCTCAGCGCTCCGGCCAACTGCCGCATGTGCCTCGTCGAGATCGCGCCCGCCGCGGGTCAACGCGCGGTGACGCTCGACGTTCTCGATTGGGACCCAGCTGCCGGCGACTATCGCGCGCGCAAGAAGCCGAAGCTCCAGCCGGCGTGCCAGATGAATGCCGCCGAAGGCATGGTCGTCTTGGGCGACACGAGCGAGCACGTCAAAGAGGCGCGCAAATCGGTGCAAGAGTTCCTTCTCTTGAATCACCCCGTCGACTGCCCCATCTGCGATCAATCCGGCGAGTGCAAGCTTCAAGACTATTGGCTGGAGCACGGCCAGTACGAAAAGCGCATGCGCGACGAGCCGATTCACAAGCCCAAGGCCGTGAGCTTCGGTCCGACGATCGTCTACGACGCCGAACGTTGTGTCATGTGCACGCGCTGCATCCGCTTCATGGATGAAGTTGCGCACGATCCGGTCCTCACGATGCGTGAGCGTGGCAACTTGAACGAGATCAGCGTCGCTCCAGGCCGCGAGCTCGAAGGTCATTATACGTTCATGACCGAGCACGTGTGCCCGGTCGGCGCGCTCACCACGAAAGACTTCCGCTTCAAGGCGCGGGTCTGGTTCCTCCGCACGGCGAAGAGCGTCTGCCAGGGATGCGCGACGGGTTGCAACGCTCACCTCGACTTCGATCCGCGCAACAACAAGGCCTATCGCTATCGCCCGCGCGACAACGAGCAGGTCAACAAGTACTGGATGTGCGACGAGGGAATGCTCTCCTACGACCGCGCTCACAAGGGCCGCGTTCTCGAGGCGCGCACGAAGTCCGCGGTTTCGAGCACGAAGTCGGTACTTCTCGACGCCGCACGTCTCTTCGACGGCGTTCCCAAAGAGACCGTCGCGGTCGTGTTCTCGGCGCAGCACTCGCTCGAAGACAACGTCGCGCTCCGTGAGCTCGCCTCACTTCTCGGCTCGTCGCATCTCTTCTTCGCGAAGGCTCCAGACGGCTACGAAGACAAGATCCTCATCAACAAGGACAAGAACTCGAACACACGTGGCGTGCACGAAGTCGCTTCGGGCATTCGCACGTTCCAAGAGTTCCTCGCGGAAGTTCGCTCGGGCAAGATCACGCATGCGATCGCGCTCGGTGGAGCCACCTCGGGCGACGCTGCGGCGGACGCCATCGAGCTCCAGGCGTTGAAGGCGCTCGTCACCGTTTCGGCGCACGAAGGCGCGCTCACGGAGTCGGCGCAAATCGTTCTCCCCGCAACGTCGTGGGCCGAAGCCTCGGGCACGTACGTGAACGCGAAGGGAATTCGTCAAGTGTCCGAGAAGGGCATCGAACCGCAAGGCAGCTCGCGTCCCGCGTGGGAACAGCTCGCCGAGCTCGCGCGCGCCCTCGGTCTCGAGCCCTCTTGGGCCAAGCTCAAAGAGATCCGCGCCAAGTTGCCCGTTCCGAAAGGCTCGATCTTCCCGCCAGCCGCTCCCGCTGCTTCTCCCGCCGGTCCTCCACCCGCCGCCCCTGCGGCGCCCGCGCCCTGAAGCTCGCGCCAACGTTTTCCCGAAAGATCCGAGACCAATCCAATGCCCTTTTACCAGCACCCGTTCTTCTGGACGCTCGTAAAGATCCTGCTGCTCCTCGCGTTTCTCGTGAACGTTGCAGGTCTTCTCACTTGGGTCGACCGTCGTCTCGGCGGTGTCATCCAAGATCGCATCGGTCCGAACCGCGCTTACATTCCGCTGCTCGGTAAGAAGCTCCGCGTCGCGGGACTCCTTCACACCGCGGCAGACGGGTTGAAGTTCTTCTTCAAGGAAGACTTCGTGCCACCGCGCGCCGACAAGCTGCTCTTCGCGATCGCGCCGATTATCTCGATGTTCCCCGTGCTCGCGATTGGCGCCGTCATCCCGATGGGCGACACCATTTGCCCGGGCAGCATCGTCGGCAAGAGCGCCGCTGGCAACACGGTGTGGCCGTGGGTCCAACGCTTGGGACAATGCGGGATTGAAACGGTCGGCAGCGGCATCGACGCGTACAAGCTCGCGCCGATCACCCTCATGGTCGCGCCGCTCAGCGTCGGGCTTCTCTATGTCTTCGCGATTGCGGGGCAGGGGATCGTCGGCGCGGCCATTGCCGGTACGTCCAGCGACAACAAGTTCTCGCTCATGGGCGCCCTCCGCGCCGCGAGCCAAATGGTCAGCTACGAAGTCGCGATGGGCCTGTCGCTCGTCGGCGCGATGATGCTCTACGGAACGATTCGTCTCGACGAGATGGTCCGCTGGCAGAACGAAAATGCGTGGGGCGTTTTCGTGCAGCCTCTCGCGTGCGTGCTCTTCTTCGTGGCCGCCGTCGCCGAACAAAAGCGTATTCCGTTCGACCTTCCAGAGGCCGAAAGCGAGCTCGTTTCGGGTTACTTCACCGAGTATTCGGGCGCGAAGTTCATGATGTTCTACTTCGCGGAGTACGCGGAAGTCGTCACGAGCTCGATGCTCCTCGTCACCATCTTCTTCGGTGGCTGGTCACTCCCGTTCTTCCATCGTGACGGCCTCACGCTCGCCTTTGGCGACAACACGATCTTCCAATCGCACGTGCCGCACATCTGGATGATCATCATCGGAGTCCTCACGTTCTTCGGAAAGACCATCCTGCTCTGCTGGTTCCAAGCGGTCGTCCGCTGGAGTCTTCCGCGCTTTCGCTACGACCAACTGATGAAGCTCGGCTGGCGCGTGCTTCTCCCGGCGTCGCTCGCGAACATTCTCGTGACGGGCGTCGTGTGGCTCGCGATCTCGAGCTCGAGCGCTTCGACGCAGATGATCTTCAAGATCCTCGGCGACTGCACGCAGGCCGTCGTCGCCCTCGCTGCGACCTACGGCATCATCCGCTTCATCATCGGATTCTTCACTCCGTCCGTCCACAACCCGCTCCGCATCATGAGCGCGCAAAAGCGTACGGCTCCTGGCGGCAACGAAACCCTGCCGATCCAAACCTGAGCGCTTCCACCTGAGCACCTGAAAACCAGTCTCTCAGAGTCAGCCACCCCGCTCGAGGAACCAGAATATGCCCGCCGCATTCCCGAAAAAAACCGCTTCTCTCAATGCCGTTCCGGTCACGCACTCGGAAAAGACGCTGAGTACCCAGGTCTACATCCCCGAGGTCGCCAAGGGCCTCGGCCAGTCGATGAAGCACTTCTTCAAGAACTGGAAAGATCTCGTTCGTGGCGAGCGCCCCGACCCTTCGACCGGCGTTCTCGACGACGGCATCACGACCATCTCGTATCCCGAGCAGAAGCGCCCGTATCCCGAGCGCTTCCGTGGCCAACACCGTCTCACGCTCCGTGACGACGCCAGCCCGCGCTGCGTCGCCTGCCTCTGCTGCTCCACGGCATGCCCCGCGCAGTGCATCTTCATCGAAGCCGGCGAGTACGCCGAGGGTGACGAGCGCCGGGGCTACGAGCGCTATCCCGTGAAATTCGTCATCGACGAACTCCGCTGCATCTTCTGTGGCTACTGCGTCGAAGCGTGCCCCTGCGACGCCATCCGTATGGACACGGGCATTCACGCCGTGCCCTACGACTCGCGCAGCCAGTTCATCTACGGCAAAGATCTCCTCATGGCGATCCCGTCTCGCGACGGCCACCACGAGACCGAAAATCCGCGCCACGAGCCCGGCGACCCAGGTCACCCTGGCGTCGACCGCTTGAAGGCGCACTGACGGAAATTCCCGCCCCCTCGGGTGAGGGCGGGCATTCCTTGCTCAGGCGCCCTTTGTCGACGCCGGGTCTGTTTGTTTGGTCGCACCTTCGCGCGGCGGGATCGGGCGTCGAACCGCGCGAAGACGCACTGACGGAATGCCTGCTCGCGCGACCGCATTGGCTTCCTGAGCCACGCTTCGTGCTGCTAGCGGTGAAGAGTTTCGGTGTGAGCGGTGTAGCGTTTTGTTAATGCCTGCCATCGACGTCAGACCGTAAAAACCGCAGCAAAGTCCTAGCGCCTGCGCTAGAACCGTCAGTAAATCATGACGGCGACGATCGACATTCTCAAGGGCGAGCTCGAGCGCCTTTTTTCACTCGAAGAGCTCACCAACATCAGTACGCGCATGCTCGGACTCGATCCGAAGCAAGTAGGTGGAGCCACCGCGAAGGGAAGCTTCGCAAAGGCGTTGACCGAGCATTGCGTCGAGGGCGATCGCATCGAAGCGCTCGTGGACGTGATCCTCGTGTCCCGCACGGAAGTCGATCCGCGCGTTCGCGACATCGCAGGGCTCATCGGCGGTGACGAGCTCACGCCCGGCACCGAAATCGGTGGCTACAAGGTCGAGCGCAAAGTCGGCGCGAGCGATCTCGGTGTCGTCTACATCGCAGACCGCGGCGGCAAGAAGTTCACGTTGAAGACGCTCCGTCGCGAGGCCGCGCGTGATCGTCGCGCCGTGCATCGTTTCCTCACCGCCAATCGCCTCGTTGGCACCGTAAAGAATCCGGGACTGCCCGCGAGCATCGATGCGGGCGAGCTCCGCGACGGGCTCTACTACGTCGCGTACGAGCACATCGAAGCCGAGCCGCTCACGAATCGCCTTCGCCGCACGGGCCCGCTTCACTTGAGCGATCTACGTCCGCTTCTCCGCGCCGCACTCGAGCCGCTCGCAGCGCTTCACAAAGCGCATCTTGTGCACGGCGACCTCAAGCTCGATCACGTGCTCGTGCAAGAGGGGAAAGACCTTCCGCCGAAGGCTTTCCTCATCGACTTCGGTGGCGATCGCCTCCGCCCGCGTCTCGCGACGATGAAGGGAAGCACGGGGTTCCTCGCGGTCTTCGGTTCGCCCAAGACCATCGCACCCGAGCAAGTGCGTGGCATCGGCTCCGACTCCCGCACGGACGTCTATTCGTTCGGCGCCATGGTCTACGAGCTCCTCACCGGCAAGCCCGTGTTCCCAGTCGACAACCCGACGGATGCGGCGTTCCACCATCTCGCGCAGATCCCGGAGCCGCCCAGCGCGAAGGCGCCGCGCGGATTCGTTTCGCGCGAGGTCGACGAGTGGGTGCTCGCGATGCTCCACAAAGATCCGTCGCAGCGTCCGCGCGACGCAGGCCAGATCCTCGCGCAGCTCGATCGCTTCGGAACGCTTTCAAAAGAGGCGACCGGCGCGCAGATCCCGCGCGAACGTGTCGATCAGCTCGTGAACGGTCTCACGGCGAATCCGTCCGACGGCGAGCTCGCAATGGCGCTCGAAAAAGCGATCGATCAAGGTGCCGACCGCGTCGGTGTCGCAGATGCGTTCGTTCGCGCCGCGGCCTTCCAGCCTGCCGATCGCGACCAGTGGGAAGTGAAGAAGTCGCTTCTTTTCCGCGCCGCCCGAACGCTCGAAGGCGCCTCCGAAAAAGAACGCGCCGAAGAGATCTATCTCCAGATCATCGCTGCCGATCCCGCCGATGAAGTTGCGACGGCCGCGCTCGAATCGGTGCGCAAGGCTCTCGGCAAGTACGAAGAGCTCGTGGAAATGCTGCTTCAGCGCAGCGAGGCCGCTCGTCCCGGTGAAGAGCGTGCACGCATCATGTCGGAGATTGCGCGCCTTTGCGGCGGCGAGCTCGACGACGCGGAGCAAGCGCTCGTCGCGTATACGCAAGCTCTCGGCGAAGTGCCGACCGATTCGGCGTACGCCGACGAAGTCGAGCGTCTCGCGGGTTCCGACCAAGCCCGTTGGACAGAGATCGCGGAGAACCTCTCCGAGTCTGCGAAGTCCGAGCATCTCTCGGCGACCGAGAAGAACGCTCTCCTCGACCGCATCGGCCGCATCTACGACACGCGTCTCTCCCGCGCCGACATGGCAGTGATGGCGTTCCAGCAGATCCTTTCTACGGATCCCGCGAACGACTCCGCCTACGAAGGTCTCTCGGCGATCTATCGCCGCGCGCAGCAGTGGCCCGAGCTCGTTTCGATTCTCCTCGCACGTTCGGACGCCGCTTCGGCCACGCCGCGTGCTCGCGACTTCCGCGCCGAAGCCGCTGAAGTGCTCGAAACCAAGCTCAGCGATCCGATGCGCGCGAAGGAGATCTACCAGACGATCCTCGCCGACGACCCCGGCCACCTTCGCGCAGGCGATCAAGTGGCGACGATCCTGGAGCGCATGGGTGACTTCCAATCGCTAGTGCAGCTCCTCGAGCAACGAGCGGAAGCTCGTCGTGGTCCGGAGAAAGCGGATGCGTTCGCACGCGTCGCCGAAGTCTACGAAGACCATCTCAACGATCTCACGACGGCAACGCAGCGCTACGAGCAAGCTCTCGCCGTCGATCATTCGAATCTCGCAGCGCTGAAGGGCCTCGATCGCATCCTCAATCGGACGGGTCGCTACTCGGAGCTTCTCGGTGTCCTCGAGCGTCAAATCGCGGTGGCCGCGACGCCTCGTCAGAAGATCAACTTGTTCGAACGCGTTGCAGCTCTCTACGACGAGGAATTCCTCGATCACGAACGGGCGGCAGAGTCGCTCGAATCCATCTTGCGCCTCGACCCGACGAACGACTCCGCAATGACGAGCGTTGCGCGCCACTATCGCGCGCTCAACCGCTGGGAAGATCTCGCGGAGCTCCTCGAGCGTCATGCGAACGGCGTCGCGGACGATCCGCGGCGCGTCGAAATCTTGATCAATCGCGCTCGCGTCGTCTCGGAGCAGATCGGATCTCCCGATCGCGCGACGAAGATCTACGAGCAAATCCTCCAGCTCTCGCCGGGCAACGCTTCGGCGCTCGAAGCGATCGCACAGCTCCGCGAGCTCTCGGGAGACGCCAACGCGGCGCTCAGTGCTCTCGAAGCACTCGCTGAGAAAGCCGCGACGCCGGAAGGCAAAGCGGAGCAGTGGATGCGCGCAGGCCGTCTTCTCGAGTCACGCGGCGATCGCGATGGCGCGATCGAGCGCTACAAGCTCGCACAAGAGGCGAATCCCAAGGACGCGCAGGCCTCGGCCGCGCTTCGCCAAGCGTATTTGCACCGCGGCGAGCTCGCTTCGGTGCTTCGCCTCATCGAGAAGGATCTCGAGACTACGGACGGCAATCTCGGGAAGGCCCGTCTCCATGCGGAGATGGCTCGCCTCCATGTTCGTCTCGAAGACGCTCCCAAGGCGACGGCGTCGGCGAAGCGCTCGCTCGAGCTCGATCCCACGAATGCGGAAGCGCATCTCGTCCTCGGTGACGCCGCGTACGACCGCAAGCACTTCGTCGAAGCGCAGCGCGAGTACGAGCAGATCGTCGGTCGCACCGGCGTTCTCGCAAAAGAAGACGCAGTTCGTGCCTTGATTCGCTTCGTCGAGTCGGTCGGTAAAGCCGCGGCGAGCGCGACGGAAGGGCAGGCGACGCCTTCGCAATCCGTACCGAATCCGAAGATGGCCGTCGCCGTCGAAGCGCTTCGTCAGGTGGCTCCGAGCGATCCCGAGTCCCTCGGGCAGGTCGCTCACGTCGTCCTCACCCACGGCGATCCGACGACGGCGCGGAAGATGTTCGAAGACCTCCTCGGCAAGCACTCGAAGCACATGAAGGCTCAAGAGCGTGCGGAAGCTCTCTATGGCCTCGGTGAATCGATGCGCCGGAGTGGCGCAGTCGACGAATCGGTCACTTCGCTTCGTGAGGCCGCCAACATCGATCCGAGCAACTCGCGCGCCCTCGCGGCTCTCGCCAAGGTCTACGAGACCAAAGAGAACTGGCCCGAGGTTTTGCGCATGAAAAAGCGCCGCCTCGACATGGCGACGGCAGACGAGCGCTTCGATCTCCTCGTCGAAATCGGCGACGTGTTCTTCCACAAGCTCGGCGACCGATCGATGGCGCTGAAGACCTACGCGGCGGCCCTCGAAGAGCGTCCCGAAGATCGAAATCTCCTCACGCGCCTCATGCAGCTCTACACCGAGGAGAAAGACTGGCAGAAGCTCGTCGACGTCGTTCTTCGCCTCGCCGATTTCGTCAAAGATCAAAAGCAGCGCGCGAAGTACATGCAAACCGCAGCTATCGTGACGGCCCGTCAGTTGAACCGTCCGGACAACGCGCTCGACTTCTACGAGCGTGCGATCGAGTACGACCCCACCCTCGGAAAGGCGATCGAGGACGCGCTCGAGATTCGTCGCGCCAAGAACCAACACTTCGACGTCGAGCGTCTTCTCAAGATTCAGCTCGAGCAAGCAAAGGTCGAGCACGATCGCCCGAAGCTCGCGCGCACGTTGAGCGAGCTCGGAACGCTCTATCGCCAATTCCTGAACGAACCGGAGCTCGCGATCGACGCTCTCGAGGCCGCTCAGGCGTTCGATCCCGACGACAAGGCGTGCATGGAAACGCTCGCCGAGCTCTACGCGCTCGACCCTGCGCAATACCTCGACAAGGCGGTTCGCGCGCAGGCGCAGCTCCTCCAGAAGAATCCGTACCGCGTCGAGAGCTACAAGCTTTTGCGCAAGCTCTACACGGATGCGAAAAAGGCGGACGGCGCATGGTGCCTTTCGCAAGCCCTCGCCGTGCTCAACCTCGCCGAGCCCGACGAAGAGCGCTTCTACAAGCGCTTCAAGGCAGAGAACGCGGCGCCGGCGCAAGCCGCATTCGCCGAAGAAGACTGGACCAAGATCTCGCATGAAGATCTCGATCCGCTGCTCACGCGCCTGTTCGCGACCATTCAGCCCACGATCATCCGTGCGCGTACGCAGCCCATCGAGCAGAGCGGTTACGATCCGCGCTACGCGATTGACGTCGCGCAGCATCCTTATCCGGCTTCGCAGACGCTCTATTATGCGGCGGGCGTCCTCGGCGCAGCTCCGCCGCCGGTCTTCCAGAATCCGAACGATCCCGGCGCCTTCGGGATGATCCACGCGCGTACGCCGTCGATCGTTCTCGGGCGCGCTGCGTTCGAGAACCAATTCGGCACGCAGGCGCTGGCGTTCGTCATCGGTCGCCATCTCGCAGCGTTCCGCACGGGATTCTACGTTCGTCATCTCGTTCCCACGGGAACGGGCTTGAAGGCGTGGCTCTTCGCGGCGATTCGTCACTCGACGCCGCAGTTCCCGGTCGCGCCAGATCTCGTCGGCCCCGTTACGGAAGCTCTGCAGTTCATTCAGCAAGACTTCCAGGGTCCGCAAAAGGATCGCCTTGCGAGCCAGGTGTCGAAGCTCATGCAAGCGGGCGGGGCACTGGATCTCAAGAAGTGGGTCGGCGCCGTCGACCTCACCACGGATCGCGTCGGCTTCGTGCTCGCGCACGATCTCGATACGACGACCGAAGCGATTCGCTCTACCGAGAGCGACTCGAGCGTCGGCGTGAAGGAGCGCCTGAAGGAAGTCGTGCTCTACAGCGTCAGCGAAGAGTACATCGCGCTTCGCGAGAAGCTTCAGATTGGCGTCGTCACCGGCTGACCGCCGGCGGCACCTACGAGCCGAACATGAACGAGAGCAGTAAACGAAGCGGGGGATGCGCAGTCGGCGTCGCTCTGATGCTCGTTGCCTGCTCGCGCGATGCAAAAGAGGGCGCCGCATCTTCTGGCGCGCATCCCGACGTCCCGACATCGAGCGCCTCTGGTGGGGCGCTCCTTCCGACGCTCGACTCGGCCTCCGTTGCCGGTCCATCCGCGAAACCGGAGCAAAAGCTCCTCGACGGGAGCGCCAAGCCCCTGCGCGGCGTCATCGTCATCTCCATCGATTCGCTTCGCGCCGACATGCCGTGGAATGGCTACGAGCGCCCCATCGCGCCGCGTCTCACGAAGTTCGCCGAGACCGCCGTCAACTACACGAACGCGTATTCGATCTCTTCGTACACTTCGATGAGCCTCGGCGGGTTTCTCGGAGGAACGTATCCCTCCGAGCTCAGACGGGACGGCTACTTCTTCGGCGGTT
Source organism: Myxococcales bacterium (assembly GCA_023248815.1). Classification (GTDB taxonomy): domain Bacteria; phylum Myxococcota_A; class Polyangia; order Polyangiales; family Polyangiaceae; genus JAHFDV01. Next base: position 3,647 of record JAHFDV010000078.1, on the reverse strand, counting down.
ATGCGCCAGACAACCTGTTTTTTACGGAGATTCTGAAGCCTGCGGGGATCTACACGATTGGGATCCAAGCGCACGGTTACTTCAAGGGCGGCGGCTTCAACCAAGGCTTCGACGACTATCAAGTCGTGCCCGGCATCTCGTTCAACAACACGACCGACGAGAACATCACGGGGCCAAAGCACGAAGAGATGGCTGAGGCTGCGCTATCGAAGGTCGGCGACAAGAAGTTCTTCGCGTGGTTCCACTTCATGGACCCGCACGACCAATATCTCTCGCATCCTGGGATTTCGTGGGGAAACAAGGCGCGGGATCGCTACGACGCCGAGGTGACGTTCACCGACGGAATCATCGGCAAGCTCTTCGACTTCATCGACAAAGAGCCCTGGGGCAAGGAGGTCGCGATCATCGTGACCGCAGATCACGGCGAAGCCTTCGGTGAGCACGGGCGCTATTTTCACGGCTTCGAGCTCTTCGAGGAGGTCGTGCGTGTGCCTCTTCTCGTGAAGCTACCAGGGGCGACGCCGCGCAAGATTGCGACGCGAAGGAGCGGTGTCGATCTTGCTCCGACCATTCTCGAGCTTCTCGCGCAGAAGCCCGGCGATCTCATGCGCGGCACGAGCCTCGTTGCGGAAGTGAAGGGGGCGACCGTCCCCGCGCGTGACATCGTGCTCGACCTTCCGACGACGAGTGACAACGAGCTGCGTCGCGCCGTGATCACCGATCACTTCAAGATCATCAAGATGGGTGCGAGCGGAACGCGGGTCTACGATCTCGACGCGGATCCCGGCGAGAAGACGACGCTTCAAGGAGAAAGCCGCGACAAAATGGTGAAGCGCCTCGCAGAAGTCGACCAGACGATTCGGTTCATTCCCCCCACTACCTGCAAAGAGGGCTGTTTGAACGGTCTTTATGCGAAGGCGGCGAGCTCCGCGGCGCCAGCGGTGACGAAAGCGCCATGACGAAAATCTCGCGATTCGAAACGCTGGACGTCGTCGTCACCATCGTTCCTTGCCTCGAAGACAACTACAGTTATCTCGTCGAGTGCACGAAGACGGGCGCGCGCGTCGTCGTCGATCCATCGGAAGCGAAGCCGATTCGCGGTGTCCTGGGTGACGGTACCCTCGATGCCATTTGGTGCACGCATCACCATTTCGACCATGTCGGCGGCAATGAAGCGCTCGTGAGCGGGCTCGGCATTCGCGAAGTCTTGGGTCATGAGAGCGAGAGCGCGCGTATTCCAAACTTCACGCGCGGTGTGAAGCACGGCGAGAGGTTCAAGCTGGGTCACCTCGACGTCGAGATTCTCTTCGTTCCCGGCCATACGCGCGGCGCCATTGCCTATCTCGTGAGCTCGAGCGCTACACGCCTGCTATTTTCTGGGGATACGCTCTTTCTCGCTGGGTGCGGCCGGCTCTTCGAGGGTACGGCGGCGATGATGCTGGAGTCGTTCGATCGCATTGCTGCTTGCCCTGACGACACGCAGATCTTTCCGGGTCATGAATACACGGCGAGCAACCTCCGTTTCACGCAGTCCCTCGGATTCGTCGATACTGACGACGCGCTTACTGAAGTGAAAGAAAAGCGCGCTCATGATGTGCCGACCGTTCCCTGGACCCTCGGAACCGACAAGCGCCTCAATGCGTTCTTCAACGTCGACAACGCGGCCCTCGTTTCGAAGCTCGGTCTCGCGACCTCCGACCGCGCGACGATCTTCGGCGCGCTTCGAAAGCGAAAAGATACGTTCTAGGCGATATCCGGCGTTCGCCTACGCCGCCGCGATGCTACTCGGGCTCGTCGCCTTCGCCGCCGCTGGCAACGAAGCGCTCGATCGATTCGCGCTCGCGCTTCAGATAGTCCTCGAAGATCGGACGGAGACGCGGATCATAGATGCGATGCGCGGAGTACGTGATCGTCGGGTCGAAGCCGCGCACGCGCTTGTGTTCACCGCCGGCGCCCGGCTCGAAGGTGAGTCGTCCTTCGCCGATCGAACGGTCGACGCCGTCGTAGTAGCAAACGTTGAAGTGCAAAAAGGGGAGCTCCTCGGTCGATCCCCAATAGCGGCCGAAGAGTGAGCGTTTGGACTTCACGTTGAAGGCGCCCGCGATCGGCTCTCCCGCGCGCTCGGCGAAGATCCACGAGAGGTGCTCGGGAAACGCCTTGGCGATGTGCTTGAAGAAACGCATGTTGAGATAGCGTTTTTGCCAAGGAAATTTGCGGATCGTGTTCGCGTAGAAACGGAACATCGCTTCTGCGTTTGCTTCGAGCTCATTCGCAGGAACTTCACGAAGTGCGACGCCGTCGATCGCGAGCTGTTTGCGCTCTCGTCGGAGCTGCGTACGCTTCTTCGAGGGGAGTGACTTCAAGAAGTCTTCGAAGTTGGCGTAGGAGGCGTTGGTCCAATGGAACTGCACTCCATAGCGCAGCATCGTCTCGCGCTCGGCGAGAAGATCGGCTTCTTCCTTCGTCGGAAAAAGGACGTGCAGGCTACTCGCTTCGATCTCCTCGGCGAGCTTGTCTCCGAGCTGCAGCATCGCGGAGACGATGGATCCTTTGTCGATGCCCTCTTTCACGAGGAAGCGGGTGCCTTGGGCAGGCGTGAAGGGAACCGCGAAGACGATCTTCGGGTAGTAGTCCTGACCCACGCGGCGATAGAGGTCGGCCCAGGCGAAGTCGTAGACGAACTCGCCTTCGCTATTGTCTTTGACGTAGGCGGGGGCCGCGGCGACGAGCTCGTCTCCGTCGTACACGACGAAGTGTGAAGGAATCCAGCCGGACTCCGGGCCTACGCAGCCACAAGTTTCGAGCGCCGACAGCCAGCGGTAGTCGAGGAAGGGTGAGTCGCGGTCGACATCGACGAGCGCGTTCCACGCCTCCTCCGTGACGAGCGAGAGGCTCGAGAGAATGCGAACTTCGAGCTCAGCCGTCATCGCATCGCGAGATAGTACGCGAGGAAGATTGCTCCGCCGACGACGAGGATCGAGAGCAGCATCCAGCCTGGGCTCGGAGCCTTGGCGATGGGCGGCTTTTGCGCGATCGCTGCCCACGCGGACATCTCCGCAGCGCCCGTTCCCGCAGCGCGCCCCGAAGAGCCCGCCGCCGGGGGAAAGCTGCTGCGCGTTCGCTCGGGCTCGACCGGTAGCTCGACGGGGGTCGCGACGGCGAGACGCGTAACGACGGAGCTCTCGGGCTTCTCCAGTTTCTCTTTGAGGCGCGTGGCTTTTTCGGCATCGACGACGGCCGTCCAGCGTCCTTCGCCGCGTTCGTGGAGCACGGCGCCGACGTCTTCTGTGGCGCGGACGAGGTCACGTTGGCTGCCTCGCGGCGCTTCGATGGCCATGACGACGAGGCTACGTCGCTCGACGTCTCCTTCTTCGAGGCGCGCACGGCAATCGACACAAGCGCCGAGGTGATCGAGCGCATCATTCAAATCTTCGGAAGCGTCGCCGCCGCGAACGAGCGCGAGGGTAGGGTCATCGAGGTGGCCGCCTTTGGGCGCATCGGCTCCGGCGAGCGCCGCCAGAGAGAGGAGCTTTTTGTAACGACGATCGTCGACCGAAATCGAGGGCGCCTCGCGACGATCGAGCTCCGCTTCGATATGTGCTTCTTGAGCGGCCTTGAAGATCTGTGCCTTCGCTTCGTCGAGCTCG
>JAHFDV010000358.1 GCA_023248815.1 Myxococcales bacterium | reverse complement strand
TCGGTCGAATGCGCCGATGTTTTCGCCTTCAAAACGAGGTCTCCTAGAAGACGCTTCGCCGCGGCGCGATCCCCGACGAACGGTGCGAGGAGCACACGAACTTCGTCGGCGGAGGAGTAACGCTGCTTCGGATCGCGGGCGAGCGCACGCTCGAGAATCGCGCCGAGTCCCTTCGGCAACATGTCCGCCTTCTCCGTCAACTGCGGCACTTTGCAATCGCGAATCGCGAGCAGCATCGTCAGCTGCGTGTTGCCCGAGAAGAGTGGCTCGCCGAAGAGCGCTTCGCAGAGGACGACGGCCGCGCTGAAAAGATCGGCGCGGTGGTCCGAGGTCTCTCCGCCGACCTGTTCGGGGGCGAGATAGCCGAGCTTGCCGACGAGCCGCTTGAAGCCGCCCGACATCGAAGTAAGCGAGTCACCCACGGCAATTCCGAAGTCTCCGAGCTTCACGTCGCCGTGGATGCTCAAATAGATGTTGGACGGACTGACGTCGCGGTGAACGATAGTGAGCGGAGTTCCATCGCGCCGAGCGGCGCCGTGCAAAGCGCCGAGAGCTGCCAAGAGGTTGTCGACGAGGTACACGGCGACACTCGGTGGCAACGCGAACTTACTCTGCCGAAGGCGTCGAAAGAGGCGATACGCGTCGACGCCGTCGACGTGTTCCATCACGAGATACGGCTCTTCTTCGATGACGCCGGTCATGAAGACGCGCACGACGTTGTCGCTCTTCACTGCTTGATGGAGCTTCGCTTCGCGCTCGAACATGCTCTGCCCGTCGAGCTCTTTCATGAGATGCGGCAAGAGGCGCTTCACGACGACGACGTCCGGCAATCCAGGAACGCCCATTGGCTTCGCCAGGTAGACTTCCGAAGTGCCGCCGACAGCGAGGCGCGCCGTCAGCGAGAAGGGACCGAAGAGAACTCCGGGCGAACCGTCGTTCATGTCAAGGCTCCGGTCACGGCGCGGGATTATCGATTGGATGGGCGTTAACGACAATGGTAGATTCTCGCGATGGACGAATCGCCACGCACGCCGCGTTTCGTCGGGAGACACGGCACCCTCGGCCTCACCTTCGCTTTGATGTTTGCGGCGCTCGCACCGCTCGCGTGTCAACAGGGGTGTCGCGCACAACAAGCGACGCAGCCCGAGAACAATGCCAATCCAGCGGGCGTTCCCACGCTTCGCGTCTATGTCGTCTCCGATCTCGCGGGCGCGCTCGAGCCTTGTGGCTGCGTAAAAGATCAATTGGGTGGACTCGATCACTTTGCGGCCTGGGTGAATTCCGAGCGCAAGCAGGTCCCGAGCGACATCATCGTGACCGCCGGTCCGTTGTTCTTCCTCGACCCCGAGCTTAAGTCCGATCGCGCTTCGCAAGACGTCGCCAAAGCAGAAACGATCGCGCGAGCACTCGGAACACTGAAGCTCGCAGCGCTCTCGCCGGGAGAAAATGACTTCGCCGCCAAGGTCGAGGGGCTCAAGAAATTGCGGGACCTCGCCGGTGCAGAGGTCTTGTTTGCAAACGCCAAGGACGGGGCAAAAGAACCTGTTTATGCGCGCTCGACGATCGTGACACGCGGTGATCTGAAGATCGGTCTCATCGGTGTGGCTGCCCCCGACGGTATGGATGTGGCTCCAGCCACGGCTGCCGTGAAAGACGAAGTGCGGGCTCTCAAAGGGAAGGGCGTCGAGCTCATCATCGCGTTGGCAGCGGTCGGGCGAGGGGAGGCGAAGCGCATCGCAGATCTCGTTCCGGAGCTCTCGGTCATCGTCGTGGGTTCACGCGGTGGCAAAGGCGACGCGAATACCGAGACGCCCGGTGGCGAGCGCATCGGCAACGTGATCATCGCCGAGACGGGCAATCACTTGCAGACGGCGGTGGCCGTCGACTTTTTCGTGCGCGACGGCAAGCTGCAGTTCGCAGACGGAAGCGCGCTCGAGCAAGAGGGAAAGCGCAAAGAGCTTCAGCACCGCATCGACGAGCTCCGCGGAAAGATCGCAGATTGGGAACGCGACAAAAAGATCGACGCGCGCGACCTCGACGCGCGCAAAGCCGATCTCCGCAAGCTCGAGAGCGAACGCGCCGAGCTCGACCGCACGAAGCCACCGACGCAAGGGTCGTTCTTTCGCTACACGGTCAAAGAGATTCGCGAGTCACTCGGTAGCGACCAAGGCGTCACCGATGCGATGCATGTGCACTACAAGCAAATCAACGAAGCGAACAAGATCGCGTTCGCCGGTCGCGTGCCGAAGCCTGCAGCGCCGAACGAGCCTTCGTACATCGGCGTCGACGCGTGCTCGAAGTGCCATGCTCAAGAGCGAAAAGTCTGGGACGGCACCGCCCATGCGCACGCCTACGCAACACTCTCGACGCAGTTCAAGGAGTTCAACCTCGACTGCGTCTCCTGTCACGTCACGGGCTACGACATCCCCGGCGGCAGCACCGTGACACACGTCGACAAGCTGCAAGACGTGCAGTGCGAAGTTTGCCACGGCGCAGGTTCGAAGCACGCCGCAGCGCCGGAGAAGGTGCGCCCGCCGATTCCGATGCCAAAGGGCGATCAGTGCCTAGCGTGTCACCACGCGCCGCATGTGCATACGTTCAATCCGAGCGAGAAAATGAGCGCGATTCTCGGTCCGGGGCACGGACTGTAGCGCGTGCAAACTGTCCTGCGTAGCAGGATATGTAGCTATAATAGAGTGGGCGAGCAGCAAGGGGCGTCCGCCGCGCGAGGGGACACACCTTGCGCGCTCGCCTCGGGATGAGCCGCGCTACTTCGCTTCGAAGACGTCTTGCGCAACACCGTTCAGTCCGTCGTTGACGCCGGGCTTGCCGCCTTTTCCGCCGAGACCCGGCTTGCCGAGAGCGACCGTCGTGTTGGTGAGGGTAGGCGCGGAGCCTGTGTAGAGTACACCTACTGAGAGTCCGCCTGCGCCCCCGGCTCCTGCACCGCCGTCGCCGCCTTTGCCTCCGTTGCCTGCGCCACACCCGCCCGAGGCGCCTGATCCGCCGATTCCGCCGATCGCACCCATTCCGCCCGCGCCACCGTTTCCGCCGTCGCCAGCGTTGCTCGGCGCGAATTCGGAGTCTCGGAACGACAGTGTAGAGCCTGCCGTGACGAGAGCTAAGCTAGAGCCGCCACCTGCGCCACCGGTGCCGGCTAGGCCGGGACATCCGCCGCATCCCCCTGCGCCGCCCGCGCCGCCCCCGGAAATGCCAGAACCCCCGCCGCCTCCTTGCGCTGTCTTCCCAATTTCAGCATCGGCCCCCCGCCGAGGCATCCATGCATACGCCTCCAGAGTTCCGATCAAGTCGCTTTTGCTCGCGTCGATTCCCGCCGGGGCGTCCGATCCGTCCGCGCCGAAGCCGGACGGAGAGCACTTTGTGACGGCCCCGCCGCCTGGCGCACCAGTTGCGCCGGAGGGGGTCGGTGGAGTGATCAAAGGCTCACCCCCGGCCCCTCCGCCATTTGGGATGCCACCACCACCGCCTGTGCTGGTCCCCACAGTCACTCCGCTCGCGATGCACTTACAAACGCGGGAAGGCGCGGGCGTTGGGCCGATGGCGCTGTCTCCTGCGAGCGCCTTGTCGCTCGCTGCAGTGGCTCCTGCGATGCCCGCGGTTCCGGTCTTTCCCGCACCCGCTTTGAACGAAACCCGCTCAAACACAATTCCGCTCGAATTGCTCACTGTCGCCGCGATGCTCGAAGCGCCATCTTCCACGGCATCCGCCGCGACGAACTGCACGTCGCTGAACGTCGCGCCCGACGTAATTCCGTCGACCTTCAACCCGCTGCTCGCGCCAATCACCGGCTTCACGCCCGTGTACGCCCAATCTGCGCATCCAAAGCCGCCATACACGCCAAGCCCGTTCTCGCTGGCTCCCAGCGTCAACGTCTCTGCGTAAATTCCCTCACACACGAACACACTCTTCTTCGCGCCGCGCTTTCCAAGCGCCGCGCTCAGCGTCTTTACGGGAGCGCTCTTCGTACCCGCTGCCGCATCATCGCCCGCTGCCGAAACAAATACGCCTGCCGCGTCACTCACGCAGCTCGGGTCGTCCTTGGGCGCGCCTTTGCACGTCGGTGGCGTACTTCCATCCGCGTCACTTGCTCCGTTGCACGTCAGTGTGTCGTCGCACGTCTTCTCGTCACATGCTCCGATGAGCCCCGCCACAACCCCAAGTGCCGCCACCAAAGAAATTTTTCGCATCGCCGTCTCCCTAAGTTCGTTCGTACCCACCCACAGCCAATCGTTGCGTCGCTTAATGAAGCGCAGAAATCATCAGAACGTCCCGAACACGCTCGCGCCCGAGAGCGACGGTGCAACGCTCAGCGTCGTCTTCTGACCTTTGCTCTCCGGCAGAAGGACGAGCACGGCGCCCACCGCGACGAGCGCTCCTCCTGCGATGAGCGACACCGTTGCCACGTTGTTCGCGCTCACGCGATCGTCCGTCAGCGTACCAAGCCGAGTGCAGTCTGCGCTCGGTGCCGAGCAACCTCCTGGAAGCGTCTTCGCGAGGCTCGCGCGATCGTCTTCCGCGGAACTGGCAGAGCCCCTCGCGACCGCGAAGCCGACGACGCCGCCCACGAGTCCAATGCCTGCGACGCCGACGCCGACCCAACGTCGAGTCGTCCAAAAAGAAGATGAAGGCTCCGTCGTTGGGGGAGGGGGATTCGGCGTCAACGGCGCTGGGGGCGCGATCCTCGGAGGTGTTGTCACTTCGGTCGGCGCGAGGCTCACGGTCTGCGTTGCGCCTTTCTCACCGACGATGCTTCGCGTCTCGCGCTTGCCATTCAAAAGGGCAGCAATGACGTGGGGACCAGGCGCAACATCGTATTCTTCGTCGAGGTGATCGGCGGGCTCGCCGTCGACGCTCACGGCCGACCCGAGTGGCGCTTCAATCTTGAGGTGAGCGCTTTGCGAATAAAGCTGCGGAAAGAGCTCCTTTTTGAGGTCCGCAACCTTCTGCGCATTGGCTCCCGGCTCGCGAAAGTAGGCGCGGAGATGACGGAGCGCATCGCTCGGGTGTCCCGAGTTTTTCTCTGCAATCGTGAGATTGAGAAGCGTCTTCGAGCTCTTCGAAACCGCGAGCGACTGGAGGAACTTGGCGCGTGCCTCTTCGTACTTGCCACCTTTGGCTAGCTCGAGGCCTTCTTGAAAGCGCGCTTCGGCCTCCTTCGACATCTCGTCGGCAGACGCGTGCGTCGACAGAAGCGCGACGGAGAGAAGGGCGGAGAATGCGAGTCGGGTCCTCACGGCGCGGACTCTATCGTCTCACGCCGCGGTTGTTCAAACTTCTCTCGGTCAGCCTGGAGAGCCATCGGGAAAATGCTCAGAGCGCGAGGTCGGCCGCGGACGTGCCGTTCGGAGATGCGGCAATCGTAAGCGACTCGGCGGGCGCCAATGGGTTTGCCTTCGTTCGCAAAGAAACCCCGCCACCACCAGCTCCGGGAGTGAGCGTCGATGTCGAGAGGATCGTGGGCTTTGTCCCGCGGAAGGCCATCGCGACAGAGATTCCACCGCTTCCGTTTCCACCCGATCCGCCGTTGCCCCCGCGCCCGCCGGGAGCGCCGCTACCAGAGAGCACGGTCGGCACGGGGAAGTTCGTCGAGCCGCCACTGCCACCCTTTCCGCCCATCGTTCCGAAGCTTCCGAATCCGCCTTTGCCGCCATTGCCCGCGGCCGAACTCGTGAGCGTTGTCGCGTCGAGCGTGAAGGCGCTGTCGATGGCGATCATCGCGATGCTCGCGCCTCCGCCCGTTCCCGGAGTGCCCGCCAGCCCGGGACAACCACCGGCCCCACCCGATCCGCCGGTGTAGACCGAGAAGCATTTGCTCGCGGGAGGAATCGTCGAGTAGACGGAGCCGCCCACCGATCCGCCACCGCCGAGTCCAGATGTTCCGTCCGTCGCGGCGGTGCCGTTTCCGGGGGTAAAGCCTGCTTCGCTCACGATTCCAAGAGTGCCGCTCGCGCCATCGCTTCCGACGACGCCACTCGGACCTGCGAGTCCGGTACCCGCTGTGGTCGCCGTCGTCGCCGCGGGGGTCGCGCTCGTCGCAGCCCGAAACACACGATAGGGCGTGCCTGCCGGATCATCGTCGACGAAGACCGCTCCAAGTCCGCCTTTCCCGCCCTCACCACCTTGAAATATCTTGCCCGCCGGCGCATTCGCGCACTTGTTTTTCGCGAGCGCGTGGGCGACGACCGTCGAGCCAGTAGGGGCGGAGCAGCCATAAACGCCCGGCTGCCCGAGGACACCCTTCGGAATCCAATCCTCGCCCGGGAGGCCATCTCCGCCGTCGATGAGCGGTGTCCCCAC
>JAHFDV010000357.1 GCA_023248815.1 Myxococcales bacterium | reverse complement strand
GGAGAGAAACGACAGGTGCAGTTTGAAACCGGAAGCGATCACCAAGGAGACCCATGCTCGACGAGGCGCTGAGGCGATTTCTCGCGGGCGATGCGTCGGCGTTCTCGACCATCGTCGAACGAACGAGCGAACGGCTCGTGAGAGTGAGCGCTAGAATCATGGGAAGCGTCGTCGATGCCGAGGATGTCGTGCAAGAAGCGTATGTGAAGGCCCATGCTGCGTTGCTCGCGGGCGAGTTCGATCAAAAGGCGAAGCTCGAGACGTGGCTCTATCGCATCGCGGTCAATGGTTCGATCGACGCGAAGCGCAAAAAGAAGCGCGCGCCGATCCCTTCCGACACCGTGATGGACGGCGTCATGGACGAAGGCGCTCAAGGCTCCGCCGAGGCGATCGTCGCCCTCCGCGAGCTCGAAGTGTGGATGCGCGATCTTCCAGAAGATCAGCAGGCCGTGCTCGTGATGAAATCGATGGAAGGTCTCGAGACGAAAGAGATCGCCGAGATCATGAACTGCAGTGAAGGCTCCGTCGAACAACGACTCGTTCGTGCGCGCGCCGCGCTTCGTGAAAGGAGAAACGCGTGAACCAAGATCATGACCTCGACCTCGATCAGGAGCTCGCACGCTTGAAGAGCGCGACGGATGCGATTGGACCGCGACGCGATTTCGCGATGCGCGTGCAAGGTGCGATCGCTCGTGCTCCGCGAAAGTCTGCGTACGACTGGCAGAGCAACCTGCGTGCGCCTGCGCGCGCGATGATTCCCGTCGCCGCATTCGCCGCGCTCATTTCACTGTTTTTTGCGGCCAAAACGGCAAGCGCATTCGAAGACGCCGTCGTCGATACCTATGAAGGGACCGACGCAACGTGGTGAGCCCAAAGACCAAAGCGGCTTTGATTCTCGGACTCGTGTTCGTGCTCGGGATCGGCACGGGCGGAGCTTCGGCGTTCGCGATCGTGCAGCGAAGGCACGCGGCAATGTTGCGTGACGACGTGGGTGTCGGCGGAGGCGCAGGTCCTGCGATGTTGAATCGCCGCATGCGCGTTCTCACGCGAAAGCTCGATCTCGATTCCGTGCAAGAAGAGAAGATCAATGCGATCTTCCAGCGTGATGCCGAAGAGAGCTTCCGTCTCGGCGAAACCATGTTCGAAAACTGCGGCGAGCCGCTCCGAACGCATCGCAAGAAGACCGACGACGAAGTGCGCGCCGTCCTCCGCCCCGATCAAGTGTCACGCTACGAAGATCTCGCCAAGCGAGGACGCTTCCCCGGCCCACCGCCCTTCCCCGGACGTCATGAACACGGTCCCGGCGGCGAACACTTTCCGCCACCCCCACCGCCTCCGCCCTGAGGGACTGCTCGCGTTAGGCGCGGCGAAGCGGATCGTCGTGCTCGGTGGCAAGGACGATCAGAAACCCGACGATCGACACCGACGTGAGCACGCCGTAGGTCGAGACCGGGATGTGCCGCGTCAGGTAAAGGGCGCCGCCCGCCGCGAAGAGGAGGAGCGCGAGGCTACCGGTCATGAGACGAAGTGCATTCACGGCGATCCTCCTTTTCTTCGATTTCCGAGGTCTTTCGGACCTATCCAGCGCATGCGGAAGCGCGGCCTGGTGGCGCGGCGTTTCTACATGAAGAGAGTTTCCGGACAGAGATCCACAGGGGCCATCGAGAGAACCTCCGTCCGGATTTTCCGCCTTCAAGATTGCTCTTGAAGATGAAAGTGATTTTCATTTTCAATTTATCCAGAGATTTGTCAAGGGAATTTCGTACGTGCGTGCGTTCTGTCGTATGGGAACCTTAGTCCATATGAAAATCGTCAAGCGCTTCGTGCTTCCTTCGGTCGTCCTCGGCACTGTGGCCCTCGTCGCGTGCATCACCGACGACTTCAAAGTCGGACCGGGGACCAACGACTTGCCCGACACCTCGACCCTCCCGGACGTTACGATTCCCGACGACACGTCGACGACCGACGCGTCGACGGATGCGCCGACCCTCCTCGACCTCGACGGCGGCGCGATCGTCGACGGCGGCGACATCACGCCGGGGGACAGCGGCGTCATCGTCGATCCGGATGCGGGCTACGACGCGGGTCCTTCCTGCACGCCCCTTTCGACGAAGAACGAGGTTCTTTCGACGTGCTCGCAGACGGCGCCATCCTTCTCGGGTGGAACGATCGCCGCGGGCAGGTACGAGCTCGCCGCCGTCGCCGTGCAAGGCGATGCGCTCGATTGCGGACGAGCCTTCAAAGCCGACACGTTCCGCACGGTCCTCACCGTCACGGCGGGCAAGGTTGCGGACTCGTACAACTTCAAGTTCTCCGAGATCGTCGTGAACGCCGGGGGCACGGCGCGCGCGCTTCGCTACGATCTCCTCGCCTCGGTTTCGCAAAAAGCGCAGCTCACGCTCGTTCCGGATGCGCCTTGCGATACGGGCGCCAGCAAGCGCGTGACCGGGTTCACGGCCACCGGCATCAAGGGCAGCTCCCAGCTCGTCCTGATGTTCCCCTACGGCAAGGGCGGCTCGGCCGCTTACCTCTTCAAGCAGTAACCTGCGTCACTCCGACTTCAAGCGATATCCGACGCCCGACTCCGTCAGCAAATAGCGGGGTCGCGCGGCGTCTTCTTCGAGCTTGTGGCGGAGCTGCCCCATGTAGACGCGTAGGTACTGCGTCTCGTTCGCGTGGCTGGGTCCCCACACGTCGCGCAGAATCATGCGGTGAGTGAGCACTTTTCCTGCGTTCTTGATGAGCAGCGAGAAGAGTTTGTATTCGGTCGGCGAGAGATGGACTTCGGCGTCGTCGCGAAACACGAGGCGCTTCTCGAAGTCGATCGTCAGGTTTCCGATGACGATCTTTTTCTCGCTCTCTTTCGGCGATGCCTGCCCATGCCGCAACGCGACGCGAATGCGCGCGAGAAGCTCTCCCGTTCCGAAAGGCTTCGTGAGGTAGTCGTCTGCACCGGCATCGAGCGCCGCGATCTTGTCGTCTTCTTGGCCGCGCGCAGAGATGACGATGATCGGCGCCTTGTTCCACTCGCGAAGGCGCTTCGTCACAAGGAGCCCGTCGAGATCTGGAAGACCTAGGTCGAGCAAGATGACATCCGGATTGTGCGAAGAAGCGAGCTGCAGGCCGAGCTGCGCATTCTCCGCTTCGACGAGGCGATAGTCATGAGTCGTGAGCGACGCGCGCATGAAGCGACGCATCTCGATCTCGTCTTCGACGAGAAGTACGAGTGGCTTCGGTTCCGTCATGACGGCCAACCATTCATGAGGACGACTCCGAGGCGCGCACGTGCGTGACGAACGCAACGAGGCGAGAAAGATCGGCCTGCTCGGCGCCGGGTTGAAGCGCGATCGAAAAAAGGTGCGACGCCTCGCGATCTTCGTCTTCGAGCCACGCGAGGCTCTCTTTGGGACCGAGATAGAAAATCGATCGAAGCTCGAAGTAGGCCGGAAGGAGCTCGAAGAGGAGCCACGTGCGTCGATAGTCCGAAGCGGCGCTTCCGCCCTCGGCGCGAATCAGCGTTCGTTTCAGCCATTCGATCTTCTGACGGCGCGCCTCCGAAGAGAGCTTCTCTGGGCCACGTGCCTGCGCAACTTTCAGTCGTGCGAACAGCTCGGATGTAATTCCATCGGGATCGTGCAGAATTTCTCCGTCGAGGTAGCGAAGGTGACCTGCTTCGAACGTCGTCAGCGAGTCGTCGGTTTCGACGAACGCGTCGAGATAGATGTCACCGAGGGCGCGTGCATCGTGGAGGCTCGGCCCCGCGTGGCGAACTCCGAGCACGTCCCAATCGCTGGCTTCGTTCGCCGTCCCCTTGGCGCGTGACCCATAGAGAACGACGGCATGACACCCGTGACGCTCGACGAGATCAGCCACGATGCTCGCTTTTACCTCCGCCACGTTCATGGCGCGGACTCATCGGCGAGAGGGGCCACCTTCGAAGGCTTCATTGCATGAATGGGTGCGACTTCGACGATGTCTTGGAACTTCCCCATGTCGACGACGAACTTGCCGTCGTCGCGCCAGCTGAGAATGTCGGCGGGGCGTGCGTCGAAGACGACGTCTTTGCCCGAGTACGTGAAGCGCGCGTGAACGGGTTGGAACGACGTGTCGTCCGTCCCGACGACGGTGACGACGAACTCGGCGTCCTCGTCTGCGCGAAGCGCCTCCTCGGTCAGGCCATGAAGTGGACTCGATTCGTCGATCACGTGGAGCACGGTCCAGGAGCGCGAGAACGCGGGCGAGTTGTCTCGTTCGAGAACGAGATCGACGAGCCTGTAAAAAGTCTCGCCTTCCAACGTGAGCTCGCGTCGGACAAACGTGATGCGCACGCGCGCCTCGATGATGAGATTCGAGCGCTGATTTCCGACGCGAAGCGACAGCGTCGGGATGCCGTTGCGCTTCGCGATCGTGAGTCTCGTCATGAACATGATGCGGGCCGACGATCGCGAGAACTTCGAAAAAACGAGACCCGTGACGAGCGCATTCACGATGACGCCGAGAATCGCCTCTCCGGTCACGATGAAGTTCGTGAGGCGCGTTACCGGAACCATCGTGCCGTAGCCGATCGTCACCATCGTCTGCACGCTGAAGAAGAAGGCATCGAGAAACGAGCCCGGCGCAGCATTCGATACGCCACCCGAGACGAGGTAAACGACGCCGAAGAGCGCGTTCAAAACGATGTAAGCGATCGTGATCGTCGCGACGGTGCGCCACCACGAGAGGCGAAGGAGCGTGTGATAGAAGTCGCGCAACCAGTTCTCGGTCGCGGCGAGAACGACGATATCGGGATCGTCTTCGGGCCGAGTCGCCTGCTGCGCCATCTCCGCCGAGAGATACCACGCACCATGAAAAAAGAGGACGAAGCCTTGGAGCACGTCCGAAAACCGGTCGCGCTCTTGCCTCGTCCTCTTCTTGCACGCTTCTCACGCTCCGCTTGGCGGCGACGCGTTCAGCGGCCAGCCACCGCCGGTTGAATCAGCGGTTGGGCTGCGGCGTGAGGCGCAGGTACGGCTTCACGGCGAGGAAGCCCTTCGGGAACTTCTGCTTCAAGACTTCGGGATCCTGAAGCGAGGGAACGATGACGACGTCTTGTCCGTCTTTCCAGTTGGCCGGCGTCGCGACCGAATGCGAGTCCGTCAGCTGCAGCGAGTCGACGAGACGCAAGATCTCTTCGAAATTTCGACCCGTGCTCGCGGGATACGTGAAGGATGCACGCACCTTCTTGTTGGGGTCGATCACGAACACCGAGCGCACCGTCAACGTGTCGTTCGCTTGGGGATGAATCATCCCGTAGAGCGTCGACACTTTGCGATCGGCATCGGCCAAGATCGGGAAGTTGATCTTCGTGCCTTGCGTCTCTTCGATGTCTCCCAACCATTTTTTGTGCGACTCGACGTCGTCGACGCTGAGCGCGATCGCCTTTACGTTGCGCTTGTCGAACTCGCCCTTCAACTTGGCCGCAGCGCCGAGCTCCGTCGTGCAGACGGGCGTGAAGTCTTTGGGATGCGAAAAGAGGATTCCCCACGAGCTGCCGAGCCACTCGTGAAACGAGATCTTTCCTTCGGTCGAGTCTTGCGTGAAGTCGGGGGCGATGGTGCCGAGCTGAACGGTCATGGGATCTTCCTTTTTGGTCCTCGCCGACGCCAATGTCGGCTCGTCTCAGATGGGAGATGTTTGTCCGCTATAGTGGGCGAGTCAAGAGCGACCCCTATTATTTCAGCTCAAAATGAGCTGTCGAAACCGACTCTATCACGGAGGATTGACGTCTCTCTGAAACGGACTAAAGTCCGTTTGTACCCTCAAGGAGATTTCAAATGACGACCTGGAACATCGATACGACGCACTCGAGCATTCAATTCTCCATCCGCCACCTCGTCATCGCAAAGGTGCGCGGCACCTTCGACAAGTGGCAAGGAACCATCACGACCGAAGCCAACGGCCTCGCGTCCGCCAAGGCGAAGGTCGAGATTGAAGCCGCCAGCATCAACACGAACGAAGAGAAGCGCGACGCGCACCTTCGCTCGGGTGATTTTTTCGAAACCGAGAAGTTTCCGAAGCTCACCTTCGAAAGCAAGAAGGTCGAGCTCGCGGGCGGCAAGGTCGCCAAGGTGACGGGCGATCTCTCGATTCACGGCGTGACGAAAGAGATCGTGCTCGAAGTCGAAGATCTCGGCGAGATCAAAGATCCGTGGGGCAACCAGCGCGTCGCGTTCTCCGCGTCGACCACGATCAATCGCCACGACTTCGGTCTCCAGTGGAACCAAGCGCTCGAGCTCGGCGGCGTTGCCGTCGGCGAGAAGGTCGAAATCTCTCTCGACGTGCAAGCCGTCAAAGCCGCGTAACGCGCGCAACTC
>JAHFDV010000356.1 GCA_023248815.1 Myxococcales bacterium | reverse complement strand
TTGGAGGCTTCGGCGATGTCTTTCTGCTTTGGGTCGTCACCGGCGAGGGCGCGTGCATGCGCGAAGCGGTCGCGCGCGGTTTTCGCGTGACCGAGACCCTTGTGGCAGGTGGCGATGCGAAACTCGACGGCCGCTGTTTCTTTCACTGCGCGCACGCGCTCGAACTTCTCGAGAGCGTGCGCAAAATCCCCGCGTTGCTCGTCGTTCAAGGCTTCGGCGAAGAGCTTGCGGGCTTCTTCGAGCGCGCGTTCGTCGGCACGGGCCGCCGAGGTCGCGCAGAGCGATGCGAGCGCAAGCGCGCCGAAGAGCATGCGGGTCGATTGACGAGCGAACATCGCGCGGAAATCGTATCGGCTTTTTCTCGAACGCGCACCCATTCGTCGTGTCGCCGCCATGTCGCGAAGAAGGTGACGCGCTTTGACGCGCTCGCCGAGGGCTCGCGAGATAGCGCTAGAAGCCGGGTGTCGTCGCGACAGGCTTCGTTCGCGGGCGCGGACCGACAACCGTGTTCGTGCGCGCGGTCTGCGTAGAAGTCGTCGTCGCCGTGGTCGTCGGAGGGGTGACCGTCGATTGCGCTGCCGTCTCTACCGTCTCTGGCGGATCCGCTTTGGCAGAGGCGAGAGGCGCAGCCGATGCGGAGGGTTCCGCGGCGGTCGCTGTCGCGGTGGATGTCGTCGCAGCGGAAGCGGTCGACGTAGAAAGCGGATCTGCTTGCGGCGGCAACTTCGCGACAGCGGTCGATTCGGCGCTCGTGGCAGACGTTGTGCCGGTCGAAGAGTTTCTCAATGCGAGGCTCGCGCCGACGAAGAGCGTGAAGGCGAGTGTGCCCAAGGCAATCGCGATCGCGACTTTGCGACTCGCAGCAGCTGGCGGAGGAGTGCTGCGTGCGAAGATCGCCGAGGTCGAGTCGCTATTCAGTACGAACGTCGGAACGGGCGTGCTCGGTCGAGGGGATACGGCGGGCGGCGGGCTCGAGTTGGTGGCGCGAGGCAAAGGAGGGGGAAGCGTGCGACCACCGGTATCGGTGACGGGCTCCGCGAAATCCGAGATGTCTGCGTAATGCGCGTTCTTCGCGCCGCCATCTTTGCCATCGCCGCGTAGACTCTCGTCGAGCATCGATTGCACTTCGGGCATCGCCGCGCGCAACGCGTCCGCGTATTCCACGGCGTTCTCGAAGCGCTCTTCGGGACGCTTCGAGAGACCGCGCTTCAGCACGGCCCAGAGTCGCGGGTCGATGCGATCGTCGTACGGAACCTCGACCTCGAGCACGGCTGCAAGCGACGCGGAGGGAACATCCGATGCGAAAGGGTTCTTGCCGGTCAGAAGCTCGACGCAGATGACGGTGATCGCGAAAAGATCCGAGCGACCGTCGAGCGGCAACGCGCGAATCTGTTCTGGTGACATGTAACGCGGAGTTCCCAGCACCAGCCCGAGCTCCGTGTTCATCGAGCCGTTCGAAGTTTTGGCGATTCCGAAGTCGAGAAGCTTCGGCGCGATCACGCCGTCTGGTTCGAGCGAGAGAATGATGTTCTCGGGCTTGATGTCGCGATGGATGATCTTGTGCGCGTGGGCGTGAGCGAGCGCCGAGAGCACGGGCAAAAGCACGCCGAGCGCCTCCGTGTGACTCAGCGTGCCCCTTCGCTGAATGCGCGCCGCGAGAGATTCTCCGCGCAAAAGCTCCATGACGAGCGCCAACGTGCCGTCGGCCTCTTCGAGAAGGTCGAACACGCGAACGATGTTGCGATGCTGAAGCGTGGAGGCAACGTGTGCCTCGTGTCGAAAGCGCGCCGCGAGATCTTTCGTGAGCGCGTACTCCGCGCGCAATACCTTGATGGCGACATCCGACTGAGTGGACTCGTTGAGGGCCGCCCAAATGTCGCCCATGCCGCCGCTCGCGATCTTTCGCTGCAGCAAGTACTTGCCGCCGATGCGCGAGCTTGTTTCGAGCTTTTCGGGAGGTTCGGCCACGGAGTTACAAGCTTACCTAATTTCCGTGGAGAGCAACTCGAGAGGCGACGAGATTGCGCTTCAGAATGTCGTCGGTGACCGGCTCTCGCCGGGGCGCGTCATTTGGAGATGCGTGTAGTGTCCATGCGTTGCGGAGGGATGTGTGGAGCCGGGTGGGATTCGTCGGCTTTCCAGAAGTGCTTACGGAAGTGCGTGATGGGGAGAGGCTTCGGGCCCGAGGAGAGCGCGTGCAGACGCGAAGTGCAGCGGATGGCATTACGAGGCAGCGCAAGAGAACGCGGGTTGTGCGGCAATTACCGCGGCTTTTGCAGGTGCAAGGGAAGGCGAGCGAAGGCAACTGTTGACATCGAGAGTGAGGGGAGTACTTAAGGCGTGCGCGGTGGAGCAGCCTGGTAGCTCGTCGGGCTCATAACCCGAAGGTCGTTGGTTCAAATCCAGCCCGCGCAACTATAGGTAGTATACGAAGCCCCTGAATCGTTTGATTCGGGGGTTTTGACATTTGGGGCCAGGAGCACGAGTGGAAGTAGCGCGGACTTCGCGACGTACGTGCCGTCTGCCTGAGCATCCAAAACGATCTTCCCGTCCTTGAACAAGGTTCGGAGCAGCTCACGTCCCCTGAGCGCGTCTTTCGTAATCTTCGCCTCAAGGTCAAAGACCAAGCGCTTGATATCTTCTTCGGTGGGCAAGCGGATGGGGCCGGAGGTGCGTGTCTTGATCCCTTGGAGCTGACTGCGGTCCAACGTGAGTTGCGCTTCCAAGTCGCGAAGGGTTTCACGCACGGCGGGCGACTCGTCACCGTCCGCGATGAAAGACACGAGCCCCTTAATGCGTTGCTCCGTTCGCGCGATGCGGTCTGAGACTTCTTTGACCTCGGCACGCTCGTCTCTAGACATGGCCCCAAGAGCTTCCGCAAAACGCTTACGGGCGTAGGACAGTCCGCCGCGAGAGATGAGATGCCCGCGGATGGCGCCAAGCAGACCGGCCTTAATGACGTGCTCGTGAATCGTTGCGCCGTTAGCGCAGTTGCCCCGCTTGTGTTTTGCCGAGCACATGTAGCGACGTGGAGCGCCTCCTACGATCGTCATCGTCGCACCGCACGAGCCACAGAAGAGAAGTCCCGAGAACGGATAATTGACGCCACGCCCGTGAAGCGCCTTGCCCTTCGGAGAGCCGTCCGCGTTCCTCACGTACAACGATGCCTTCGCTTCAAGTCGTTCCTGTACGGCGCTCCACAGTTCCTGCGAGACGATCCGCAACTCAGGGCGCATGTCGTGGAGCACTTGGTCGCTCGCTCGCTTTCGATAGACGCGCTTCCCCGTATCCGGGTCCTTGATCCACTTCTTCGCGCCGAACGTCCAAGCGCCTGTGTAGTGCTCGTTACGAAGGAACTCTCTAATCGTGCTCGCGCCCCAGCCCGGGGGTCCTCTGCGAACGCTGGACCGGGGTGGGGGCACCTTGTCGGCGTTCAAGTGTGTAGCAATGGCAGCATAGGATTTGCCGGATAGGTAATCCGTGAAGATGCGCCGCACCGTATTGGCTTGCTCGTCGACGATGACAATACCCCGACCTACTTGGCGACCCTGGGCGTCAAAAGCAGGCTCGCTTCCGTAGCCGTAGGGTAGCCCCCCCGTGGAGAACTTCGCGAGCGCACGACCCCGCAAGCCGCGCGCGGTCTTCTTTGAGAGGTCGCGCAGGTATGCGTCGTTTTTGAAACCGTTCATCGCCAAGTGCATCGAAGCGGTTTCTTCGAGTGAGTCGAAGCCATCCGCCACGCCAAGCAATTGAACGTTCTGAAACGTCAGCCGCTTGAACACTCCCGCGGAGTCCCCGAGGTCGCGCGAGATGCGTGAGAGGTCCTCTGTTACGACGACATCGATGGCGCCTGTCTTCGCAGCGTGCATGAGATCGTCGAAGCCTGCGCGCCCGTGGAGACTCGCGCCGCTTATGGCAGCGTCTTTGTAAACGCGAAGCACCTTGCCGCCGCGGTCCTCGATGAACTCTTGGCACTCGCGCACCTGGTCCTCAATGCTGGACTCCTTCTGATTGTCGGAGGAGTAGCGCGCGTAAACTGCAATGCGTTTGCCCGTTAGGTTTCTCGCAGCCATTCAGCCACCGCCCCTTCCACTAGAAAATCAATGAGTGCCTTCTCGGCATCGGTTAGCACGTTGCGAGAGGAGGGCACGGGTTCGTCATCAGGGGGAGGGGAAGTCATGGAATTACAGCCAGGTTAAAAACAAAACGACCGTGCATGCCGTGTCCGAAGTGGAGAAGACATGCGTCAGCAGAGGTGTCTTCTGCTCGTGAAGCAGGGCACCTCCAATGAGCCGACCTCACCACAATAACTCGGGGCTGTCCAAAATATTTGACCGCAAATTGAAAGTGTGGGGTGTCGTGTCCAAGGGCGGCGCCGTTCAGATTTTGTAAGCTCCGAAGAACGTTAAAGAATTCGGTTTGTTCGCGTGTTGGGTAATCCGTCGCGGCCGCGCGAGCGATTCGAGTTAGGTCGCTCGACCTCACAAATCGCACACGTACGAGCCTTGACGTGCCCACGCGCGTTCGCACGTTTGTAGGTCCGGGGGATCTGCGAAGAGTGATGGTTTGCACTTGTTTTGCCGCGCGGAACGGGGCCCGAGCATGGCTTTTTTACGACCTCCCTAGACTCCTGATTATGAAGTTCACGTCACTATCTCTTTCGAGTTCCGAAGTTTACGAAGTCGCCCGTATCAGCCAGACCACACCTCACACGGTGGCCCGCCGGCTTGCTGGTCTGCATATACGCAAGGGCAATTGCGAGCGCATCGAGGCCGCTTTGCGTGACCTTGGTTATCGCGTCGACGCCCTCCCGCCCAACGGAACGGAGGCCGCATGAGCTCGCTCAACCAAGACCCCTGGACCCTCGCGGTAGCTGTACAGGTGTCGTCTTTCGGTCTCGGTCGCGTCATCCGCGTCTGTGACATTTGGCAGGGGCCGATCCTTCGCGGCCAGATGCGCGACCTCACGAGAGCCAAAGCCCTTCGCATTGAACGCCTCTTGCGCTCCTTCGAATGCGTGCCGCTGCCAGGCCCGCGCGGCGAGTGGGAGGTGACGAAAAACCCTCTTGCCTGAGTCAACAAAAAGCAAAAGCCCCAGGCAAGGACCCAGGGGCTCTAACGACGGTTACGAGCCGTCAGAATCACACCGATTGAATAGGAATCGATATGCCTCAATTTAAGTCTAGCAGCGTTTCTGACAATACCCACACGAATGGAATTACTAAAACCAACCCTCTTCTCGACATCAGGGATGGAAATACACCCGACCCGGCGCCAAGCTCAACCAGGCTAAAGGCACCTGACCCCCGACAAGATTACGTCTCGTTCCCGGTATGGGGGAAGAACGCCGATGGTACGTGCCGATGCGGCGATGCCAATTGCCGTGCACCCGGCAAACATCCAAAAAAGGTTGCCGGCTTCGCGAACCTGACCGAGAGCAAGCCAGTCCTCGAAGGGGACAACACGGGCCGGCCCACGGGTGAGATGCACGGCATTTTCGTTCTCGATACGGATGTCAAAGCCGACATCAATGGGGAGGAATCCCTCCGAGAACAGGGCATCGAACCTCCCAATACATTTACTGTCCGCACCGCATCCGGTGGCCTGCATCGCTACTATAAGCATCCGGGCTACCGCATCCGTACGGACGCAAATATTCTTGGTGCTCATAGTGGTGTCGACGTTCGTGGGGATGGCGGTAACGGTTACGTGCGCTGTCCTCCTACGCCGGGCTTTACGGTCATTGATGACTCACCGATCGCGGATGCGTCGCCGGAGTTGCTCGAATTGGTCCGTTACAAGGAACGTGAGCCCATTGCTGTGGGGGAACGAGTTGAGCGCACGGGGGAGGCGTTCGAAGAATCTATCCCCTACGTCGTTAAGTACCTTAAGGAGACGCCCACAGGCGTGGGCCAGGGGTTCTCGGATAAGCAAAAGCTCAAAGTCATGCGCGAGGTCGTATGCGGCTGGCTCTGGCCCGTGGATAAGGCAGTTGAGTACGTCGACAAATATTGGAACACGCCTCAGAAGTGCGCGGGGGGCAAGACCTTCCCTCTGCACGAGTTGGAGCGCGTCGCGGATAACGCACTCTCGTATCCGTATGAGGACCCCTGCAAGACGGACGAAGAGCAAGCCGCATTCGTCGCGCAAATGCGAGCGCATGCCCAGCCGAAGGAGGATCCGACCCTGGCCAAACTAAAGAAGGCTGCAGAAGCTGCAGAGGAGAAAGAGAAGGAGTACCTGCCTTTCGACGAGTTCACCATCTCCGACAGAGACGTTAAGCGGTAACCGTCCGACGAACGCCGTCGTGACGAACGAGGCTCACTGCTCGTTGCGAGCAGCCGCCCACGCGCCAGGAAGAAGCGCATCGAGATCCTTCGCTGGATGATCCTGGACGCGCGTG
>JAHFDV010000355.1 GCA_023248815.1 Myxococcales bacterium | reverse complement strand
AGCGCGTTCGACAAGGTCTTCGACGAGTACCGCGAAGGCAATTTGCAGGGTGTTCAGCGCCTCGACGAGAGCAAGGCGTTCGACCCCGACGTCATCGTGCAGATGACGACGCTCGACAAGCTCGCGGCGCTCATCGACGACCCCAAAGAAGCGGGAAAGAAGAATCCCGAAAGCGTGAAGCAGCTCGTCGCGATGGCGCTCGCGAACACGGGCGACGCGAAGTGGCTTCCGCAGCTCACGAAGCTCGTCGAAGACAAGTCGAACGAGGTCGCGCGTGAAGCGGCCGTCGGTCTCGGACGCATCGCGAACGAAGCTTCGATTACGCCGCTCTTGGCCGCCTTGGATCGCGCCGATCGCGATTCGCGCACGAACTTCCTCCACGCGTTGCAAGACGGCGTCGGCGCCGATGGTCTCGTGCTCGCGCTTCGCAGCGTCGGTCATGGCATCGCGAAGAAGGACGAAGCCAATCGCGCGATGATCGAGAAGGGTCAGACGAAGCAGATCTTCGATCTTCTCAAGGAGCTCGAAGATCCGCGCGGCGGCGACTCGCTCGCTCGCTACCTCTCGACCGAACCGAAGCCGCACTGGAAGACGGAAGCTGCACTGCGCCTTTCCGAGATCGGCGACACGCGAGGAGCGGCGACGCTCGGCTGGCGTCTCAAGCAGAGCCCGATGAAGCTCTACAAGAAGGAAGACGACCCCGAGTACATGCGCGACGACATGGAGCGCGTGGTGTCGGCGCGCATGCTCGCGGATCTCGCGATGATCTATCCGGAAAAGAGCGCGGAGCTCCGAGCAGCCGGCGAAGACGGTGCGCTCTTCTGGGCGACGAGCCTTCCGCAGCCGCACGCGAACGGTCTCCGCTTTCTCTCGGCGGTCGGCTCGAAAGATGCGCTTCCGAAGATTCGTCACTGGGCCGATCCGACGAAACCCCTTCCGAAGGAGGGCGATCAGAAGATGGATGACGACTGGGCGACGGCGCAAAGCGCTCTCCGCTATCTCGGCCTTTCGAAGGATCCCTCCGCTTGGGGAATCCTCGAGAAGCAGCTCAAGCGCAAGCCCGAGAAGCTCGACGTGACGATGGACTCCCTGCTCGGCGGCGGACTCGCCGTGCTCGGCATGACCCTCCGTGGTCTCGGCGTAGGCGCGACGGATGGATTCGCCGAGCTCGGTGATCCCAAGGCCTTCGCGCTTCTCACGAAGTACATCGAGAACCCTCAAAACAACGAGCAATCGCGCGGCAACGCGTGCTTCGCGCTCTCGTGGGTCTCTTCGGACGAGCAGATGATCGAGATCGCCAAGAAGGTGCTCGAGCCCGCGAAGGATCCGACCGCGCTCGGCATTCGCGCCTGTTACCTCGAAACGCTCGTTCGTCATCCGGTTCCGCAAGCGAACGCCGCACTCGTCGATCTCCTGAAGCCGGATCAGCCCGTCGAAATTCGCGTGCAGGTTGCACGCGCTATCGGCATGGGTGGGCTCACTCCCGACGTGAGCGCGAAGCTCCTCGGGATGCTCAAAGATCCTGCCGTGGTCAACGCCGCGGCCCTTGCGCTCCTCATCGGCGGAAATGCCGATCAGGCGGCACGCGCCGTGGCTGCGTACGAAGAAATCTCGCCGGAGCTCCGCGAAACCCTCAAAGAGGACTACGCGCGAACGTTCGGCTACTGGAGCGATCGCAACTACGAGAAGGGCGACATCGCGCGCTGGGTCACCAACGCCGAAGAATGCGCACGCGTCCGTGTGAAGGGCGGCCTTCAAGATTGGGTCAAGATGACGCTCTCGCGCGCGCTCATCGAAGGCGCAGAGACGGACAATGGACCGCACTCGTGGACGCGCGTTCGTCTTCGCACGCGGCTCAATGCCGACGCGAAGTCGGGAGACTCGACGAAGGCGCTCGCGGCGATTCGCACGATGAAGTTCTTGAAGGAGAAGGGCAGCCTCATGGCGCTCCGTCATGCGACGGGCGACGTGGGAGATGCAGCGCGCGTCGCGTTCTTCGAGGTCATGAATCCGAAGCAGGTCTCCGATCGCGTCCCCGAGACGCCGACGAAGAAGAAGTAAGCCGCACCTTCCTTCATCTCCGAATGATCCCGGTTTTCGAGCGCATTTCCTTCGCGAAGTGCGCTCGAGGCTTTTTTGTGCTCGTCGCGATGTCGGTCACGGGGGCTTCGTGGTCATGCGTGAAGCAAGATGAAGGCGTTCGCCTCGCGCACGTCGAAGCGCCGTCGGGGGGTGAAGGGACGGTCTGCCTCCCGAGTGGTCCCGAGCTCTGTTTCAACGCAACGGACGACAACTGCAATGGCGTCATCGACGAAGGTTGCGGCGTTCCTACGGGCCTTCTTCAATGGACCATCGCCTGGCAAGATCGCGAGGCCGACGTCGATCTCGCCGTCACGACGCCCAGCCACAGCCGCGCCTCGGCGTCGAGCAAGACCGTGGGGGCGCTTGCGGAAGGGGCCCTTCGCTTCGACCGCGATTGTCCGCCGTGTCAGGAGCAAAACACGGAGAACGTCTACCTCGGGGCCGGGGGCACTCCCGAGCCCGGCGAGTACATCGTCGAGGTCACCCTGGTCGACGCCCATGGCACTGGAGATCCCATCGAGGTCCGCCTCGGCGCACGCGTGGGCTCGAAGGTCACTCACCACGTCCTTTTCGTATCGCCCGCCGATTCACGAAAGGTTCTTCGATTTCGGGTGAATGGCAGTCCGGCCTCGCATTGATGCTCGCGTGACTTCTCCCTGAAGACGGCCGCAGAAAGCTTCTCGATTCGCGTTCTCTTGCGGGGAAAAGGGCTCTATAAGGCCCCCTATGGGTCCTATTTGGATGCTCGCGCTGATCGTCGTCGCGTGGGCCGTTTTTCTTCGTACGGCATCGCGTCGCTTCCGCCTGATGATGGCGGGGCGCAAAGAGGGGCGATTCGATCACCTCGTGGAGCGCGCGAAGATCGCGTGGCGCTACGCGTTCGTCCAAGAAAAGATGGACTACTACCAGCCGTCGGGCATCGCCCATAAGCTGGTGTTCACCGGCTTCATCGTCCTCACTCTGCGCACGCTCGTGCTTTGGGGACGCGGATTCGACCCGTCTTTCACGCTCTTCGGTTTGCTCTCGCCGACCTCGGTGACAGGACAAATCTACGAGTTTGCGAAGGACACGGTGGCGATGCTCGTCGTGACCGGCGTCGCGATCTTCTTCTACTACCGCGTCATTCGTCCTCTCAAGCGCATCACGACGCATTGGGAAGGGACGCTCATTCTCGGAATCATCGGAACGATGATGCTCGCAGACATGATGTACGACGGCGCGGGCCTCGCGCTCGCCGCCCGCCGCGGTCTCGAGTTCTGCACGCCGGGTGATTCCCCCGAGCCGCTTTGCCAACGCGTGGCCACGATCGTCGCGCCGTTTCCGCGCGGCTCGCACGGCAGCGACCTCGACTGGTCGATCTATCAACCCGCAGGTTCGCTCTTCGGAAAATGGTTCCGTCACACGAGCCCGAGCACGCTCGTCGTTCTCGCGCACGTCGGCTACTGGGTGCACTCGACGCTCGTTCTCGTCTTCTTGAACCTGCTTCCGCTCTCGAAGCACTTCCACGTCATCACGGCGATCTTCAACGTCTTCTTGAAAGACGTCACGCCTCCCGGTCGCCTTCGTCCGATGGCCGAGAACGGCGAGAAGCTCATGGAGCTCGTCGGTACGGCCGCAGAAGCGCCCGATCCCGCAGCCATTGCCGTCGGCGTCGCGCGTATCGAGCACTTTTCGTGGAAGGCGATTTTGGACTTCTACACCTGCACGGAATGCGGTCGTTGTTCCGACAACTGCCCCGCGCACAAAACGGGAAAGCTTCTCTCGCCGAAGCAATTCACGCTCGACCTCCGCAATCATCTCTACTCGCGTGAAGACGAGATCCTCGCTCTCGGAAAGACGGCCGCTGCCAAGCCGGCTGGCGCGACTGCGGAAGGCGCTGACGCCGCGCAGGCTAGTGCCGAAGCTAAAGCAGCCGAAGTCGGCACCGCGACGGAAGCGGGACCCATCAATGTTGCCGCGCTCAAAGCAATCGACCTCGTCTCGAACGTGATTCACCCGGATGTACTCTGGGCGTGCACGACGTGTCGCGCCTGCGAAGAGCAGTGTCCCGTCATGATCTCCTACGTCGACAAGATCATCGACATGCGCCGCAACCTCGTGCTCGTGAAGGGCGAGTTCCCCTCGGAGCTCCAGACGCCGTTTCAAGCGATGGAGACGAACGGCAATCCTTGGAACCTCTCGCGCTCCGATCGCGCGGCATGGTCCGACGGGCTCAACATCCCGAAGATGAGCGAAAAGCCCAACGCCGAAGTGCTCTATTGGGTCGGCTGCGCAGCGAGCTATGACGATCGCGCCAAGAAGATCGCGCGCGCCACCGCCAAGCTTCTCCAAGCGGCGGGCGTCGATTTCGCAATTCTCGCCGAAGAAGAGTCGTGCACGGGCGATCCCGCACGTCGCGCTGGCAACGAATTCCTCTTCACGATGCTCGCCGAGCAGAACGCCGCGACGCTGAATGGCTACAAAGAGCAAGGCGGCGTGCGGCGTGTCATCACGGCTTGCCCGCACTGCTTCAACACCTTGAAGAACGAGTACCCGGACCTCGGCGCGAAGCTCGAAGTCGTTCACCACACCGACTTTCTTCTCGAGCTTCTCCTCGAGAAGAAGCTCGAACCGAAGCACGCCGTGAAGGCGCGCGTGACCTATCACGACAGCTGCTACCTCGGTCGCTACAACGGCGTCTACGAATCTCCCCGCGAGATCCTTCGTCGCATCGGCGCCGAAGTCGTCGAGCCCGAGTACTGGGCGAAGCAGCGAGGTCTCTGCTGCGGAGCCGGCGGCGCGCAGATGTGGATGGAAGAGCAGAACCACAATCGCGTGAACGTGAAGCGCACGCTTCAGCTCATCGACACGGGCGCAAAGACGATCGCCAGCGCCTGCCCGTTCTGCATGACGATGCTCTCCGACGGCCTCAAGAACCAAAACCTCGAAACCGAAATCCGCCAGCTCGACATCGCCGAGCTCTTGGCCGAAGCGTGCTTCGAAGGCCCCAAGGTCGCCCCAGCTCCGATCCCCGAACTGCCAAAGTCCGAAGAAGCCGTAGCGCTCAGCGCGGAGTAACGTCCCGGCGAGCGCCGCTCACTCTCGCCGTCTGTTCGAGCCACGCCGTTTGCGAGCCGCGTATCCCGTCTGACCCGTGCCGAGCTCGGACCCAGTACCACGATCGGCTGGAAGCAGTTCGAGCGAGCCGCCCAGTTTGCGAGCCGCGTATCCCGTCTGACCCGTGCCGGGCTCGGACCCGGCACAAAACAACAAGGGCAGAGAACGGAAACACTACGAGCTAAAGAGCTGAATCCGTCTCGCTCACCCCAGTGGCGAGCGGATTCAGCGTTCGCTCAGAATGTTCCGTTCGTACCGCGAGCGGATTCAGCGTTAGCTCAAAACGTTCCATTGGCGTTCAACATGATCCCGTTCTCGGCCGTCTGCGAACCAGGGCGCGGCAATGCAGGACCGATGTTGAGATTGAACGGCGGATTGAACAATGCGTTCTTCTTGTCTTCCGGATCTTTCAGGTCGCCGGCCATCGCGATTGCGATCCCGAGACCCGCAAGTCCGCCGACGGAGGTCGCGACGAAGGCGCGCTTGAACGTCGCGTCGGAGAACGCATAAAAGATCATCGGCACGCACCCCGCCGCCATGCCCGCCGTGTAGCCGAGCCACATGTACTTTTGCGACTCGTACGAAGGCACGTAGACCGCCGAGGCCGCGCCCGCTGCGACGATACCGAGGTCATAGCCGACGAGCCCCGCGATGCTTCCGACCTTCCACGAGTTCTTGGCGCTGTTCGGACCCGCGCCCGAGACACCGATGCCGAGAAGAAGGCCGCTCGCCGCTCCCCAACCTGCGGCGCTCGAAATGAAGGCGAGGCTGCGCGGATCTGGTTCGAGCCATTGACCGAAGAAGAAGCCGCCGACGCCCCCACCCACCATCGTCGTCCACGCGAAGGTCGCGTTCGTGCCGAAGCTCCAGCGATTCTCTTTGGCTTCAGTGTGGAGTGCACCGATTCCGGCGATCGCGACGCCTTCACCGGCGCCGAGGAGAAGGCCCGTCGCAATCGACGATGGAACGCCGCGATGGAGAGGACTCCAGCTATCCCAGATACGAACGCCGATCGGGAAGGCTGCTGCGAATGCGAATGGAAGTACGACCGCCGGTCCCGGATTCGTGATCTTCGCGACCGCGTCGATCCAAACGCCGGTACCAACGCCTGCGCCGATCGCCGTTCCGTAGAGGAAGATCATCTCGTCGCCGCTGCGCCTGCGCGAGTTGGCGGGCACGGGCTGCGGTGCTTGTCCGTACGGAGCCTGCCCGTACGGCGCTTGTCCATA
>JAHFDV010000077.1 GCA_023248815.1 Myxococcales bacterium | reverse complement strand
TCGAAGCGAGTCCTGGGAGTGCCTTCGTCTCGAGGTGTCTCGTCTTGTTCACGAGCGCGGAGGCGAGAGACTCGAGCTCGGTCGCCCGGCTCGACAACGCATCCCGAAGCAGCGCGCGCGCGTGAGCCGCCGAGACGGCATTTCGCACACGGATGGAGAGCTCTTCGAGTGAGAAAGGCTTGAGGATGTAGTCGACGGCGCCTGCGCGAAAGAGGTCGAGGCGTCGATCCTGATCGGCGACGGCCGTCACCACGATGATCGGCGTGTTCTCGAATGTCGGATCGTTGCGCAGCGCGCGAATGAGCTCGTCGCCATCGCCTTCGGGCATCATGAGATCGGTGACGATGATGTCTGGGCGAAGATCATGCGCAAGCCTCAACGCCTCTACGCCGTCGAACGCCGAAGCGACCTGACCAAAGCGCGAGAGGTGCTGAACGATGATGCGATTCAGCTCCGGATAATCTTCAACGACGAGAATGACGGGCGACGGCGAGAGGCTTCCTCGACTCGCTAGCTGCTGAAGAGTTTCCAAGATGTAGATGGTGCACGAAATATCGAGCACGTTGGAGCCGAAAAAAGTCCGCACTCGCTGCTGCGCGGAAACCTCACCGCAGATAGACGCGCACGCTCGCTACTGCGCCTTCTTCCAAACGCAGATCGGCTTCACGGCAGCACCGGTGGGTTCGAACACTTGTCCGTTCCTGCATTCGTAGCCCTGGCGGCACGCGTTGGGATCGGCGAGATCGCACTGCGCGAGACAGTACCCCTGTGTTTCGCTGAATGCGATGCACGCGGGCGATGCCTTCCCGGCTTCAACGGGGCACGGATCGACGCTCTCCGAGCAGAGCTTCGTACAGATGCCGCCTGGAATTTGCGGTCCGAGCGCGCACTTCAATTCTTGCCGCGAGCAGTCGGCGTTGGCCTGGCACGCATCGCCGATCCAGGACTGGCCGTCTCCGGTTCCCGAGAGCCCAGAGTATCCGAGACTGTCGGCGGTGAGGCGAAACACGTTGTTGAACAGCCAAGCGCCACGCTTCCCGACGCCGACGATGGGCGAGAACTCGTAGATGACCGAGGTGCCGGCGTCGGTCGGAGTGACGAGCTCGCCGTCGAGCGTCATCCGTTCTACTCCGGGTGCCCAGCCTCCAGTCGTTTGCTTCGCCGAACCGAGCACTGCGTCGAGCTCGGCGCGGAGCTTTCCGGCGAGACAGTCGACCTGGCGATCGAACCCAGCCATCGCGGGATTGCAGTTGCCGACGCCAGGGCATCCGCAGCCGAAGGCGTACTCGACGCGGTCGGGATTCTCGGGATACGAGTCCGAAGCGATGAGACCTTGATCCATCTCGGCACGAGTCAGAAGGACGAGTGGATTGATGCGATGCGCTAGCCCGGCGCGAACGAGCGCTTCGGACGCGAGGCGACCATTGGAACGGTACGAGCCGAGGAAGCTCGGACGGCGATAGGCCGTTCGCAAGAAGTACGTCTGGAAGCTGTCGGCGGTGAGCCCTTCGGAAGTCACGTCTTCGAGCTCGGCCGTCGAAAGAACCGAGTCCTTGTCGAAGGAGTCACTGTCGTTCTCGCGATCCAGCGGGTCGAGAAAGTCGACGGGATCGTCGGGATTCGCACAAGCGGCGATGGCGACGGCGGCGGTGATGAGTATTGCGCCAGCTCGCGCCATGTCGAAACTATGCCTTCTCCTCGGGCACCGCGCCATCTTCTCGTTTCCGGGAGGCTTTACGCGCGCTGTTGACTACCTGCGCTTCACGGAGTGACGGAGCGATAGCGCGGATCATCCGCCGAATTGAGCCAGGCAAAGACGGCATAGAAAGCCCAGATCGCGGACAGCGAGAGGAGCATCGCCGTTCCCCGGAAGTGCTCGAAGATCTGACTCGCGACGACGGGGCCGAGCAGAATGCCCGTCGCGTAGAGCGCGTTGTAGATGGCGTTGGCGCGTCCGAGCTCGTGCTCATTGACGACGAGTCCTTGGAGAGCCAAGGCGAGCGGAGAGAGCGACGCGAGCGCGGCGCCGGCGATGAAGACGTCGAAGCACATCAGCGGGAACCAGCGAATGAACGGAAAGAGTCCGATCATCACGCACCCAATGATCGCAAAAAGGATCATGAGACGAAGATGCCCGTACTTGTCGCCGAGACTGCTCGCGTAGTTCGAAAAGAGGAGCATGCCCGCCGCGAAGAACGCGGGAACGTACATCGTGTGCTCGATCGCAATCGATCGCTCTCGCTCGAGAAAGATCGGGAGAAAGAGAACCACCGACGACTGGAACGCGCCGTACGTGAGAGTGGCAATGGCCGAAGTCTTGATGCGGCGGAAGATCGCAAAGTAGCCACGCGCAGGCTCGTTCGTGACGAGCAGCGCAATCTCTTTCTCGTGGGAGGTCTTGGCGTTGGGGCCTTCCTCGAGATCATCGAGCTTCGTCGCCGCGAGGCCGGCAGCAAGGAAGCTCAATGCCGCAGAGATGGGGAACGCGGCCGCTGCAGGAAAAAATCTCGACACGAGATACGCGTTCAAAGGTCCGAAGACGTACCCGAGGGCGAGCGCCAGCGCGTAGAAGCTCATGACGACTGCCTTCTCCGCGGCCTCACCGCGTTCGAGCAACAGCGTCTCGGCGGCGACCCAAACGGAGACCGATGCGATGCCGTCGACTGCGCGCACGGCAGCGACCTCGGGAAACGTTCGCGCGAACGACATCGCGATGAGGCTCACTCCGTAGCCTGCGAGCGCGAACGTGAGCACGCGTTTGGCGCCGAATCGCGCCACGAGTGATCCCGTCGGCATCGAAGAGACGATCAGCCCGCCCGCAAAGAACGCGGCGAGCTGACCGATTTCGATCTTCGAAAATTGCAGTGTGCGATCGAGGTGAATCGGGAGCACGCCGACCGACATGCCGTAGGCCAGGCCCAAGACGAGCATGACGAGGTAGACGGCGCGGATGTTCTTGTCGGTGGGAAATCGCATTCGGTCGGCTATCGCAATCTGCCCGCGCATCGGATGCACGCACAGCGAGCGAGTTCTATAGCCGCCGCGAAGGCGCTTTGGTTACTTTCCTTCGCCGAGCTATTTGCCTTTGCCGAGAAAGTCTTTGATGCTTCCCATGATCGCGTCCTTGTCCCGAACTTCGGAGAGCACTACGCGGTCGTCTTTGCCGAAGTGCTCGCGCAGATCTTTGATGAACTGCCCGGAGCCGTAAGGGCTTTCGACCTGGCCGTAGGCGAACATGTTCACGCGCGGCAAAATGCGGGTCTTCATGACGTCGACGCAGGTGAGCGTGTCGTCCATCGACCAGTTGTCACCGTCGCTGAAGTGGAAGGGGTAGATGTTCCACTCCTCTGCGGGATAGTGATCGTCGATGAGCTGCGCGCACATCTTGTAGGCGCTCGAGATCATCGTGCCGCCGCTTTCGCGCGTGTGAAAGAACGTCTCGCGGTCCACCTCTTTTGCGACGGCGTCGTGGATGATGTAGCGACTCTCGAGGCCTTTGTATTGGCGCTGAAGCCAGGCATCGAGCCAGAAGCTCTCGATGCGGACGATCTCTTTCTGGTCGTCTCCCATCGAGCCGGACACGTCCATCATGTAGATGATGACGGCGTTGGCGACGGGCTCGGGCTCCGTCTTCCAGCTGCGAAAGCGCTTGTCGTCGGGGATGGGGACGATGACGGGAGTGTCTGGCGAGTAAACGCCGCTCGAGATTTGGCGCTTGATCGCCTCGCGGTAGGTGCGGCGAAAGTGCCTGAGTGACTCAGGACCGACGCGACGAATGCCCGTGTAGCGATCCTTCGCATTGATGATGCGCGACTTGCCCTTGTTCTCGATGTCCGGGAGCTCGAGGTCTTCGCCGAGAATGGCGGCGAGCTCGTCCATCGTGACGTCGACCTCGAGCGAATGCTCTCCTTCGCCCTCGCCCGCTTTCTTGCCGTCCCCCTCGCCCTCTTCTTCTTCACCCCCACCGACCGGATCGCCCTGCTTGCCGTCCCCCTGCCCGACTCCTCCTTGGGATTTGTCGGCGAAGCGGAAACGCGGGATGTCGATCTCGGGGATGGGGATCGAAACGAGATCTTTGCCTTTTCGGCCGATGAGCTCGCCGTGCGAGATGTACTTCTTCAGGTTCTGTCGGATTCGCCCTTTGACGATGTTGCGAAAGCGGGCGTGATCCTGATCGATCTTGAGCGACATCTCTCAAGCATTCTACCTTGCTTTGGCGAGCGACGCACAACCCGCGTTCGCGGCTCTATTTTCAGGCGCGATTCGTCTTGCGCGCATCGTCCAATGTGAGGCGTGCGACGAAGAGCAAGGCCGCGGCATTGAGGAGCGCGAAGATGCGGAGGCCGAGCGTGCCGAAGACGAAGCTCGCATCTGCGACGAAGCCGAGATGAGCGAGATACGCAGCTCCGCCGAGCGCGAAGCCACCGAGGACGGGACGCAACTTGCGAACACCGAGAAGCAGCGCGACGAGAGCGATGGCTGGAACCGCACTTGCGAGCGGCAAGAACCGATGGAGCGACGCATCGAAGCCGAGATCCCATTCGGCAAAGGGTCGTGAAAGAAGCTCGACGACGGGACGCGCACGCTCGAGCACGACGCCCTTCGGGATCCAGTGAAGAAAAGGCAGGAGGCCCGTGGCTCCGAACATTGCGCCGCCGATCGCGCCTGCGCCGAGCGTCATGTTTCCGCGCCGCCCCTTGATCCAACGCCAGAGCGCGAGCACGAGTCCGAAGAGCACGCCGATGCGACCGAAGAGCTTCGCGCTGATCGAATGAGAGACGGCGGCACCCACATCGAGCACGCCTTTGCCGTAGAGCGTCGCGTCGTCCTTCGAGACCGCTGCGCGTTCGATTTCGCGAAGTGCGGCGTCGGGCGAGGTCACGCCGAGTCCCATGAGCAACGCGAATGCGCCCGCAACGTGCGGCGCGGCCATGCTCGTTCCATTCAGCGTGCCGAAAATCTCGCAGTGATTTTTTCCGCCGTCGCACACGGTTTGTTGCGTGATCTGCACGCCAGGAGCCGCGATCGCGACTTCACTTCCGCGAGAGGAGAACCACGCGATGCGATCATTTCGATCGGTCGCACTGACGGCGACGACCCCGGGATACGCCGCGGGATAGCCGACACTGCCGCCCGAATTTCCGGCAGCCGCGACGACGGCGACCCCCTTGTCGATCGCGTGATCGATCGCTTTTTTGAGGATGCGACTCGGGGTCCCACCGCCGAGGCTCAAGTTGATGATTTGCGCGCCGTGATCGGCTGCGTAGCGCACGCCTTCCGCGACATCGGTCGTGCGGCCCGAGCCGCTCGCGGCGAGCACCTTGATCGGCATGAGCTCCGCGCAAAACGCGAGGCCTGCCGCGCCCTTTCCGTTGTTCGTCGTTTGCGCAATCGTCCCGGCCACGTGTGTGCCGTGGCCGTTGTCGTCGGAGGCGCGTCCGTTCTTCTTCACGAAGTCGTAGCCGCCTTTGCAGCGCGTTCCCGCGAGATCGGTTCCGCGCGAAAAAGGCCCGTCGTCGAAGCAAGCGACGCCCGTGTCGATGACGGCAATCGTGACACCGCGCCCGCAGGCCGACTCCCACGCGCGCTCGGCGCCCACTTTCGTGAGGTGCCATTGTCGCTCACCATAGAGAGGATCGTTCGGCACGAAGTACGCTTCCATCGACGAGAGCGGCTCGGCGATCTCGACGCGCGCATCGTGCGCGAGCTTTTCGAGGAGGGCATCGCGGCTGGCCTCTTCGACGTCTCCAACCTCGAGGTTGTCGTTGCCTTCGCTCCAATCGGAATTCGGCGTGAGCGCGAGCCCGTAATCTTTGGCGACGGACTCGATCTCGGCGTGAGTCAACGAGTCGCTCAGGTCGATCGCAATGGGAACGCGCGTCTCTCCGGCGAAGGCGAACGTAGGTGCGAGTAAGAGCGCTGGCAGTGCGAGTCGCGCGACCCTCTTCATTCCCGTTCGACGAACGAGTTCCCCAAATGGTTCTTTCGTCCGCACGGAATTAGTCTAGCGCCTATTCGACCAGCAGCGCGAATTCACCCCGCAGCACGGCGAACGAGGCGTTCGGCGGAGACGATGGCTTGAGCTTCGCGAGCGACGAGAGCGCTTCCCGAGAGCTCTGCGCCTCGCTCTTTCGCTTTTTCGCGTGCAACGACGAGGCGTTCTTCGAGCGCGCGCTTTGCGCCTTCCGTGTCGCCGGGGCGCAGAAAGCTACGCACGAAGACTTCGGCCGCTTTGTACGAGCTTCTGACGAGAGGACCACTTGCGACATACGAGAAGCCGAGCGACTCGCCCACTTCTCGAAAGCGCTCGAAGGCATCGGGCGTCACGTAGCGGTCGACGGAGGCATGCTTCGGGGTCGGGCGCAGATACTGCCCGAGCGTGAGGAGGTCGACGTTGGCGGCGCGAAGGTCGCGCATCGTCTCGATCACTTCTTCGTCGGTCTCGCCGATGCCGACCATGATGCTCGACTTCGTGAGCATCGAAGGATTCTTTTCTTTCACGCGCGCGAGCACGCCCAGCGATTGCTCGTAGCTGCAACGCACGTCGCGAATCGTTCGCTGCAAGCGGCGGACGACCTCGATGTTGTGCGCCCACACGTCGGGCGTTCCTTCGGTCGAGATGTCGACGTAGTCGTGGTTGCCGGCAAAGTCTCCGAGGAGCGTCTCGACCAGCATGTCTGGTCGCAGCTCTTTCAATCGCGAAACCGTGCGTGAAACGTGACTGGCGCCGCCGTCGAGCAGGTCGTCGCGATCGACCATCGTGAGAACGACGTATTGGAGCTCGAGCTGGGCGAGCGCACGCGCGACGTGCTCGGGCTCGCGCACGTCGACCGCACCTTTCGGATTGCCCGTAGTGACCGCGCAGAAGCGGCACCCACGCGTGCACACGTCTCCGAGAAGCATGATTGTCGCCGTGCCTTCGGACCAGCACTCCCCCATGTTGGGGCAGCGTGCCTCTTCACACACGGTGTGAAGATCGAGCTTGCGAAACATCTCCTTGAGATGAGTGAAGCTCTCGCCACCTGGGGCACGCACCTTGAGCCACGCGGGCTTCGGGGAAAAACGCTCGGTCACGAACGCGGTTTAGCACGGAGTGGCTGCCGAATCTGCCTGCTGCCACCCGCCGCACTTTCGGGCTTGCGTTGTTTTTTGCAGCGCACTATGGAGATGAAAATCACTTTCATTATCAAGTGGAGGCTCTAAGTGACTGAAAATAATAAGACTGGTGTGCTGGCTCGAACCGTTTCCCGCATCGGCCTCGGTCGTGGCCTTTTTATCGGCAGCTCGGTCGCGTTCGCGCTCGTAGCCGCGGCCTGCAGTGACGATCCCGCGCCAGGGGCGGAGACGACGGACGGCGGAGCAGACACCAGCGTGACGAAGCCCGACACCGGGTCGCTCGAAGACGGCGGCGCCGAGGACGGAGCGACCGAAGACGTGAAGCAACCTCTCGTCGACTCCGGAAATGACGCCTCGACGGGCCCATCCCCCGTCTTCTTCACATTCCCTTCGGGGAGCCACTCGCGCCTTTACAATGTCGTTCACACGGCGGCGGGCATCTACGCGACGGGCCAGGTCACTTCGATCACGGCTCCGACCGACTTCGCGATTCCGCTCGTGAAGATTCTTCCGACGGGTGTTTTGGATACGACGTTCGGCAACAACGGCATCGTCACGACCAACACGACGGTCGGCGGACTCGCAGGCGAGCTCGGACGCGGCATCGTCGTGCAGTCGAGCGGCAAGATCATCGTCGCGGGGACGAGCGACCACGTCGTTCCTTCCGACGCCACGCGCGACATCGTCGTCATGCGCTTCACCGCGGCGGGCGTGCTCGACACGACGTTCGGCCCCGACAATACGGGCATCAAACGCATCGTTCTCGGCACGGGCGAGTCGGTCGCGCACTACGGCCTCAATGTCCTCGCCAACGATGATCTCATCGTCACGGGCTCGCGCAAGCCGGCAACGGGCGCGGGAAACGAGTTCGTCGTCATCAAGCTCAAAGGCACGGACGGCTCGCTCGACACGTCGTTCGGTGGTCCCGCATCGCTCGCAGCAGACGCAGGCACCGAGGATGCTGGCGCGCCCGATGGCATCTTCAGTATCGCCATCGGCACCAACATCAACTCGCGCTTCGCTTCGGTTCTCGCCGACGGAAGCATCGTCGCGGCGGGTTATGTAGCGCTCGCAAGCGGCGCGGCGAACAAGCCCTTCATCTTCAAGCTCACGCCAGCGGGCAAGCTCGACAAAACCTTCAACGGCACGGGCGTGTACTTTCCGGAGAGCGGCGTCGAGGGCTTCACGGGCACGGGCGGAATCGCCGAGTCGTACCAAGTCATTCCGCAAGGCGACAAGCTGGTGACGACGGGCTACGGACGCGACAACGATTCGAAGCCTGCGATCGGCTTCCTCTCGCTGCGGCTCAATGCCAACGGCACGCGCGATCTCACGTACGGAACGGGCGGGTTCTTCTATCTCGGCCTCAACGCGCAGCCTGCGCAATCTCGCGCGATTGCCCTTCTCGCAGACAGCCGTCTTCTGTTCATCGGCGGAGCATCTCCCGCCAAGCCGAGCGCAGACGCGGGAACGCAAACACAACAAGCGGCGATCGCGATCACCTCACCAGACGGCGTGCTCGACACGACGTTCAGCACGGGTGGTCCTCGCCTCTACGATCTCGGCGGTCCCGCGACGGGACGTAACGCGCACTTCTTCTGGGGAGTCTCGCTCTCGCCGGACAAGAAGAACGCGGCCATCGTCGGGATCAAGGGCGGAATCAGCACGGGCGACGCGGGAGTCGCCGGCAACGACCAAGCGGTCTTCCTTTATCTCCCTACCGGAAACTGAATCGAGCCGAGTGAGAGTGCCTGCTGAGAAGCCTGCACTCTACATGCGACGCCGCAACCTCTCGAGGCAGCGGCGTTCGCGTTTTGTGGCGTGCTGGTGGGCGACCTAGGAGACGATGTCTTTCGGCTTCGCGGATTTTCGCGCGCGGATTTCGTCGGCGATGTCGGCGAAATCATTCGCGGCCCCATCGGTATCGCCCGCCGCATAGAGGCGCATGGCCTGTGCCGCGAGGAGAAAGAAGCTCGCGTTGAGCTTGCGTTCGCCGAGAGCCGAGACGACTTCACGCGTCTTTGCGAATGCTTCGAGCTCACCGAGAAGGTCACCGAGCTCGTCGAGGTACTTCGAGGGTGGAAAGTCCATTCAGCGATTATGGGCACGATTTCGCCGCTTGCCAGCTCCCTTGGAACCGAGTTTCCGCGATGTGCCTCCACGGCGAGACCGTCGCTCCGTGTATAAGGACGCGTGCCCCAAAGCGGATCCAACGAGCCCTCGCGCGAATCCACCGAGCTTCGCGCTCTCGGCGTCCTCGCGCTGATTGCCCTGGCAGCGCTCATCCGCGTGGCCTTGCCGGTTGGCGTAGGTCTCTTTCTGGGCGCGCTCCTCGCCTTTACGCTGCAGCCGATTTACGGCCGACTCCGCAGTCGTCATTGGAGCGCGGGCCGCGCCGCACTGGCATGCTCGCTCGGGGCGCTCGTCATCGTGACGGGTATCGTCACGAGCCTCGGAGTTCTTTTCATCACGCGCGGCATTGCGCTCGCGGTGACGCTTCCGTCGCTTCTCGGTCCGGGAGGTGCTTGGCGAGAAAGCGCCGTGCGGCACCTCAGCGGGATCGCTGCGCTTCATTTCGACGCCAACGAGATTTCGGCCAAGCTTCAGGAAGGCGCGATTGCGCTCGGTTCGCGCGCGGCAGGTTTCACCGCACTCGCAGCAGGCGCGACCTTCGGCGGCATGCTGATGCTCCTCTTCATGGCGCTCGCCACCTACTTCGTGCTCGTGCACTGGCACGAGATCGTGCAGCACGCAGAGCGCATGCTGCCGTTCAATCCGCGGCACACGCATGCCCTTCTCGACGAGTTTCGTCGCGCGGGTCGGCAGGTGCTCCGCGGGACCGTCGTCACGGGGCTCGTGCAAGGGCTCTTCGCGTCGATCGTCTACCTCGTCACGCGCGTCCCCGACCCTGCGTTCTTCGGCGCGCTCACGGCCGTCGCGTCACTCGTTCCTGGCATCGGGACGCTCCTCGTTTGGGCGCCCATCGGCATTTATCTCGTCGTGACGGGTCACGTCGGACTCGGCATCCTCGAGCTCGTCTTGGCGATGATCGTCGTCATCATCATTCCGGACTACGTGATCCGACCGAAGCTCGTCGGCAGCGAAAAAGGCGTTCCCGCTGTCCTCACGTTCGTCTCGCTGTTCGGCGGCGTCGAAGCGTTCGGACTGATTGGTCTCGTGCTCGGTCCCGTCATCGTCACGCTCGCCGTCGCGGTCTTGCGCACCTACGACGCCGAGCTGGCACGTCGTCGCGGGCTGTGAAGCGCAGCGGCGGCGCAGTTGGATGCCGTACGGTATGCTCGGTCGAACTACATCGCATCGCGCGCACGGGCGAGCCATCGCGCCGCGGTAGAGCGGTGAACGCCGAACCTCGAAGCGACCTGATCCAGCGTTTCACCTTCGAGGTAGTGAAGTCGAAAGATCTCCCCTTCGCGCGAAGTCTCGCCTCCGCGTGAACGACTGACAGGCAGCCCTTGGCCCGCGTCCGAGCGATAGCGCTGCCGAGTGGTCTCGCGGATACGCAGCGCCGTTCGGACGGTGTAGTCGGTGAGCCATTTCTCGAGCGGCTGTGCGGCCGCGTAAGCGCGAATCTTTCCGACATAGGACGCCAAAAGGAGCGAGCGGACGTCGCGCAGCGTCTCTTCCACGAATTGAGGATTGATCCAAATCCGCAGCACGCAGTGATCGAGATCGGCGATCTGCGAGGACAAGATCGCGATCGCTTGCCGGTCGCCGTTTGCAGCCGCGCTCGCCAAAAAGAGATCGCTCGCGTTCGCGACGACGGTATCGTGATCTGCCTCGAACAAGCACTTCGCCAGTGCGTCGAAGAAGAACGTGCGATCCAAGGAGACGCCCTTCCACTTCTTTCGCGCGGCTAGGTAGGGATCACTGGGGGGTAGCGCTACGGCACACATCCCCCAATCTTGGTCCGCGGGGAGATCATTGGCCCTTGACCCTTTGGACGCACGGCTGTTCCAGAACGGAAGCGCCAAAGCGACCTTTTCGCTCTCCTCGGCAGCCCTTTCGAGGCTCGCCCAAGGGTCTCTTTACGTAGGCGCGTCCCCCGACTAAACGGGAGCCATGTCGGAGACAGTGTCCAAGGTGGCGGAATCGCCCGAAGAAGCTCTTCTCGCCGTGAGGCGTGCCAAAGCCGAGCGCCTTCGCGCGCGCGGTGAAAATCCCTACGCGAACGACGTCGCATCGAAGACCGACGCGAAGACGCACGACCTCCTCGCCCTCCGCACGCTCGCAGCCAGCGCGCTGAAAGACGGCAAGTATGGCGAAGCCGAAGTGAAGACGGCCGCGCCGGACGCGTATCACGTGCGCGGGCGCATCATCGCGCTCCGTTCGACGGGCGGTCTCTCTTTCATTCGCTTGCGCGATCGCACGGGCGAAATGCAGCTGCTCTTGAATCAGTCGGTCATGGGCGAAGCGTACGGCGCGCTCGAAGACGTCGACGTGGGCGACATCATCGAAGCGGAAGGATCGCTCACGGCTTCGAAACGCGGTGAGCTCTCCGTCGAACCGACACGCATTCGCCTTCTCACGAAATCCATTCGGCCGCTCCCCGAGAAGTGGCACGGCCTCACCGACGTCGAGACGCGCTATCGCCAACGCTACGTCGATCTCATCGCGAACCCCGAGGTTGCCAGCGTGTTTCGCGCGCGCTCGCTCATCGTCCGTGCAACGCGCGGCGTGCTCGATCGCTCGGGCTTCCTCGAGGTAGAGACGCCGACGATGCACACGCTCATCGGCGGCGCCGCGGCGAAGCCGTTTCTCACGCATCACAATACGCTCGATATGAAGCTCTTCATGCGCATCGCGCCCGAGCTCTTCTTGAAGCGCCTCGTCGTCGGCGGGCTCGAGCGCGTCTACGAGATTGGTCGCTGTTATCGCAACGAAGGCATCTCGACGCGGCACAACCCCGAGTTCACGATGCTCGAGTTTTATCAGGCGTACGCGACCTACGACGACCTCATGAACTTCACCGAGGTGATGCTTCGTGAGATCGACAAGACGCTCAAAGAGGCGATGCCGAAGGATCACGAAACGTGGTCTGCGGGACGCCCCTTCACGTTCGACGAGCCGTTCTTGCGCTTGCCGATCGATGTCGCGGTGAAAAACGCCGCGGTGAAAACGCAGATTCCAAAGTGGCTCGAGCTCGTCGAGAAAGATGGCGGCAAGGGACTCGTCGCCTTCCTGAAGGCGGACTTCGTCGATTTCATGAAGGAGTGGTCGAAGTCTTCGCCACGCGCGAAGGCGATCGACTGGTCGAACTTCCGAAAAGGGTTCCTGAAATGCGACAACGACGGCGAGCGTCTCTTCTCGGCCTACGAGTATTTGGTGGAGCCGTTCTTGCCCGAAGATTACCGCTCGAAGGATGGCTCGAAGTCGCTTCCGGTATTCGTCAAAGACTACCCGTTCGAGACGTCGCCTTTGGCTCGTAAAAATGATCGCGATCCGTCGTTGGTCGATCGCTTCGAGCTCTTCATCCACGGCCGTGAGCTCTGCAACGCATTCAGCGAGCTCAACGACCCCGAAGACCAAGCGTCGCGATTCCAGGCGCAGGTCGAGAAGAAGGAAAAAGGGGCGGACGAAACCATGGACTACGACGAAGACTACGTGCGCGCGCTCGAGTACGGGATGCCGCCCGCAGCGGGCTTCGGAATGGGAATGGATCGACTCACGATGATGTTGACGAATGCCCCCTCGATTCGTGACGTCATCTTCTTCCCCCTCCTTCGACACGAATGAATCTCACCGAGCTCCTCCGCGACCACCTTCCGATCCTCGGCATCGGAATCGCGCTCGTCGTCTTCGGCGTGCTCTATCTTTTGCAGTCGGCGATCGTCGCCTTCCGCCAAGGGCGAAGCGGGCGAGCCCTGATGCGCGGCA
Source organism: Myxococcales bacterium (assembly GCA_023248815.1). Taxonomy (GTDB): domain Bacteria; phylum Myxococcota_A; class Polyangia; order Polyangiales; family Polyangiaceae; genus JAHFDV01. The sequence goes on along the minus strand of JAHFDV010000077.1, from coordinate 3,712 downwards.
CGGGGACGCTCTTCGGCCTCCTTTTCTCGGGCTTCACCTACTGGATGTTCCAGCTTCCGATCCTCCGCGGATCCCAGTGGACGCTCATCGACATGGCCGTGCGCATCGCGGCGATCATCTTCGGAGTGCTCTTCATCATCGCGTTGATGTCGGGCCTTCTTCCGCTCTTTCTCGATCGTCTCGAGGGTCGTACGTTCAGCTCTTTCGTCGCCGCGCGCCATGTTCGCTCGCAAAAGAGCGGCTTTCTCACGATCATCTCCGTGCTTTCGATCTGCGGCGTCGCCATCAGCTCGTGCTCGCTTTCGAGCGTCGTCAGCGTCATGGGCGGCTTCAGCCATGACCTGAAGGAAAAGATCCTCGGCAACAACGCGCACATCATCGTCGATCAGGAATCGCTCGCGCCTTGGGAAAACTACGAGGACGTGCTCGCCAAGATTGAAGCCATCCCCGGGGTCATCGCCGCGATGCCGGTCGCACAGGGCGAAGTGATGGTGTCCTCCAACTCGAACCTCGCAGGTGTCGTCGTCCGCGGGGTCGACGTCGAACGATTGGGTCACGTCATCAACCTTTCGAAGACGATCGAAGTGGGGAAGCTCGACTACCTCACCGATCCGGATCGGTTGCGCAGACTTCCGCCCGACGAGGTGATTGGCCTCGGCGCCAACGGCGAGCACTACTTGAAGGGCCCCGATGGGCTCGATCTACCGAGCAATCTCGATCCGCAGGTCCGGGAAGCCGTCGAGATGAAGCCGCTCCGCCCGAGTGTCATCATCGGCCGTGAGCTCGCGAAGACGCTCCATGTCTACGTGGGCGACGAGATCACGCTCGTGTCGCCGATGGGCGAGCTCGGCCCGATGGGCGTCATGCCGCGCACGAAAAAGGTCCGTGTGGCAGCGATCTTCTTCTCGGGTCACTACGAGTTCGACGCGTCGCAGGTGTACGCACTGCTCCCCGAGGTGCAGAGCTATTTCGGCTTCGGCGAAAAGGCGACCGCCATCGACATCAAGGTCGAAGACGGAGAGAAAGTAGAGCCTGTGACCGATCTCGTGCGCGCCGCGGTTCTCGCCGACCGGCCCGAGCTTCGCGTACGCGACTGGCGCGAATTGAACCGCAGCCTCTTTTCGGCGCTCAAGCTGGAGCGCATCGCGACCTTCATCATCCTTTCGCTCGCCATCCTCGTCGCGAGCTTCTGCATCATCTGCACCCTTCTCCTCATGGTCAGCGAAAAGGGGAAGGAGATCGCCATTCTCAAGGCACTCGGCGCCTCGGACCGCTCGATTCTCCGGACCTTCATCTACGAAGGACTGATGATTGGCGGTGTCGGCATCATCTATGGGATGTCGATCGCGCTCGCCCTTTGTACCGGACTCAAATGGTTCGGCGTGCGGCTGAAGCCGGACGTCTATTACATCGACAAGCTGCCCATCAACGTCGACGCCTTGGACTTCCTGGCCGTCGCAGCGGCTGCCGTCGTCATCTGCGGGCTCTCTACGATCTACCCCGCCCTCGCGGCGTCGCGTCTCCGCCCCGTCGACGGTCTGCGTCACGAATAAGGGCTCGATTCGTCGCGCATTCGCGCCGAGTGCTCCGCGATGAGCGCTTTAGTTACGAGGACATGGGCGCGCACGAGAATGCGACCCCGTCGCATCGATGGTGGATCAGGGTTCTTCCATTGCCTGGATGCGTCATTGAGGGCGTTCTTCGCAAGTATAGAGAATTATTAAGACTGAACAGGAAGTGCAGGTGGAACGATAGGTGCATTAGTAGTCCAATGTAGGACAAAGGAGCCCCACCGTGATCAAGACCTCGAACTGCCTTCCGCTTCTCGCTTTCTTCGCCGTTGGTTGTGCACCTTCTGACGACGAGACTGGCGCCACCTCGCAGCGGAACGACGCGTACGACCGCACCTCGGCGGAAATCGTCCCGACGCTCGACGACTCGGCCAATCTCCTCGGCGGATACAATTCGGTCTTCGACCGTTCGCTCCCCTCCTGCCTCGAAGCGAGCAACAACGGCGCTCCCTACTCGGTCGGCAACCTCGAAGAGAAGTACGAGATCAAGCTCGTCACGAACCGCAACGAGCTCTCCAAAGACCTCAACATCAACGTGGGCCTCGGCCTTCACCTCCCGAAGATCGAGCTCCTTCCGACCTTCGCGCTCTCGAATCAAATCAAGAACACGAAGACCTCGGTCAGCTTCGTCTTTGCGGCAATGCAAGCCTACAACGTCACGAACAAGCGTGGCGTCGAGCTCTCCTACGACGCGATCGACGCGGCCGACAAATCGCCGACCGCCTTCCTGAAGAAGTGCGGCAACGCCTACGTACACGGCCTTCGTTACCAGGCCGACCTCATCGTCCTCATCCGCTTCGATACGATCTCCGAAGAGAAGACGGACGAGATCACGGCGGGCCTCTCGGGCAGCGGCGCTTCGGGCGTCATCGACGGCAACGTCCAGACGACCCTCAAGAACTTCGCGAGGACGGAAGGCGTGAGCGCCTCGGTCTCCGTTGCAAGCACTGGCTTCATTGCCAGCGGCAACTCGGACGAAGCAACGTTCCAGACGCTCGGCACGTCGCTCGACGACTCGACGTTTGCTCGCATCGACCAGCTCCGCGACGCAATGGCTCGTTCGATTCGCAACGACCAGTGCCGCGACGGCAACGAAGGCGCCGACTGCAGCGGATCGACCGCTCCCGGCTACGACAAGAACACGCTCCGCTCGGCGCGCCTCGCTTCGATCGTGACGCGCACCTACGAGAGCACGACGGACCAAGTCGACTTCAGCACGTTCAAGGCGAACACGACGACCTTGAAGAACACGGAGACGTTCCTCCGCGACGTCGCCAAGATCGGCGAGTCGATGGCGACCGCTCGTGACCTCGACATCGCGCCCGTCCTTGCAGCCAAGAAGGAGCTCCTTCCCCGCTTCAACGTTCAAGGTGCGCCCAAGACGACGACGGCCGACGTTCTCGCCTACGCCAAGAAGTACCGCGATGCCTTCAGCGGCGAAGAGGGCTCGGTCCTCTACGACCTCCGCAACATCTCCGAAGAGTGCGCCAGCTACGGCCTGGGCGGCGACTACGACCGTTGCACGATGGCCGGTGTTGCCGATGACATCCGCACCCCCAAGGCGACGCTCGAGACCTACAAGAAGAACCGCCTCGTCGCACTGAACTTCCTCACGAGCGACTCGCGAGCGGCCGGCACGATCTACTACAACAACAAGCCCAACGCGCCCATCGGCTGGGAGACCTCGAAGTACTACTGCGACAACTACGACGACAAGCTCGGCTCGAGCCCCCGCATCTTGAAGAAGTCCGAAGTCGAGTACCTCTCGCCCTTCCTCAAGTCGATTGGCACCGACGACGCATGGTTCACGGGCGGCTCGTGTGGATACGCCCCGTACTTCGACGCCGACAAGAAAGACGACAGCCGCTTCTCCTGTTTCGACCCGGGTTGGCACTTCTGGGAATCGAAGTCCGCCATCGGCATCTGCGTGCCGAAGGAAGGCCCCCTCGGCGAGATGACGGAGCTCTGAGCTCTCTCTGAGCTGACCCCCAAGAGCGCATGCCCCTCAGGTATGCGCTCTTCGTTTATCCCCACGCCAGATTTTCCGAACAGATGTCTCTAGTTGGAACTGCCGAGCCCACGCCCTGACCGATGGATCCCACCTCGCTCAGGCCCCGGTCAAAACCGCGGACGATTCAAAA
>JAHFDV010000354.1 GCA_023248815.1 Myxococcales bacterium | reverse complement strand
AGGCCTTTCTCTGTGACTACAAGGATTATCAACCGAAAGAGCCGTACGACGCGCTCATCTCGATCGAGATGATCGACCATCTCGTCTCGCCCGCGCAAGCCGCGCAAGGGCTCGCGGTCGACATCTACCGCGCCTATTTCAACAAGCTTGCCTCATGGGTGAAGCCGGGTGCGTGCTTCGGTTTCCAAGCGATCTTGCGCAATCGTGTGCCGCGCACTCGCAAAGACATCGAAGACCTGAAGTTCACGGCCGACGTCATCTTCCCCGGCGGTCAGAACCCGCGGCTCGAAGACCTCATCATGGCCGTCAATCCCTCTTGGGAAGTCATCGAGCTCCATACGCGTCGCACCGACTACGGCCGTACGACCGCAGAATGGCTTCGCCGAATGAAGCTTCACGAAAAAGACATTCGCGCGAAATACAGCGACAAGGTCTATGACGACTACGACCGCTACCTTTCCACGTGCGTTCGCGCCTTCAAGAATCACTGGGCGGGAGACGTCCAGATGAAGCTGAAGAAGATCGAAGTCTGACGAGTTCTTAGTTTTTCTTCTGTTGAGATCGAGCCGCGCGCTCGTCCCACTCGGCGAGATCGTCTTCGACCGAGTGCGCACCTTCCTCGTGAAAGCGCACTCGGCTCCCGATTCGTTTTCCTGGCGCCGCGAAGCGAAAGAGCATTGCGCCGTCTTCTGCGACTTCGAGCGCGACGTGATCGGGCTCGCGCTTCGCGAGGGCGGTCAGCGCGGCATCGGCCTCTTGATGTGAGAGGGCGAGCGCCGCGGCGACGTCGCTGGCGGCAAGAAGCCGTCCTCTTGCTTCCGCGAGCTCGAAAATCGCCCGTTCGCGCGTCTCGCGGAGAGTCTCCTCTCCACGCGCGGCGAGTTTTTTTCCTCCGAAGAGAAGCGAGAATCCGACGAAGCTCGCGATCGCTGCGATGACGCCGCCAACGATCCATCCGAAGACGCTCGCAGGAAACAGCGCCGAGAAAAGACCACCGAGGAGGAGCGCCACGATGGCTCCGATTGCCAGTATCGCGATGCCGGCGACCCGTGCGACCGAACCGCCGAGGATGGACGGTTTGCCTGCGAGATTTACCGAGGGAGAAGTGAAGGGAGGTCGAGCCCTTCCGCAGGCCGTGCAGCGAGCTTCGGGGCCGCGATAGACGATCGGCGCGGGTCGCCCGCAATGGGGACATGGAGGCGGAAGTGAAGACATCGTCCTCGCATCATAAGTCGCATCCGCCTCGGGACAACACGCGCGTTGCGTGGCAAGAGCCACGGAGCATGAACGCACGCGTCGCCATCTTCGTCGCTTTGGGAGTCGCCGTCTTCGCCTGCGCCAACAGCGATGACGCGAAACGCTCCGACCTGCTCGACTCGGGAGCCGACACGTACGTGCCGCCCGAGGAAGAAGATGTCGGCGTCAAAGACGCCAATCGCGTCGACGCAAGAAAGCCGGATGCCTCGAAACCAGACGCTGGGCACGAAGGTGATCCGTGCACCGTCGGGCTCTCGCAAACAGAAGCATGCGGAAAGTGTGGAACGCACGATCGCACCTGCAACGTCGGTGTCGATGGGGGCGGCGGATGGAGCGCGTGGAGCACGTGCACGGGTGAATCGACGGATCCTCTCGCATGCGATCCTTCGAACACGCCCACATCGCAAGCCTGCGGCAACTGCGGCACGCAGACGATCATCTGCGATCCCAGCAACTGCTCCCTCATCCTCGACGTTTGCAAAGAGCCCGTGTTCACGGGAGTGCCTGCGTGCACTCCAACGACGAAGAACTTCAACTTCGGAGCGTGCCCCGGCGCCCGTGAGGGTCGCTATCAAACGTGCGACACGACCTGTAAGTTTGGCGCTTTTGGTGCGTGCGAAGCCCTGGCGCCGCCGGTCCAAAAGGCAATGGCGTATTCCTGGGGCAACAGCTTCGAGTGTTTGGTCGGCCCCGACGGTTTGACGGGCGCAGGGGCAGGCGTGCGTTGCTGGGGTGCCGATGTGAACGGTGAGCTCGGTGACGGTGTCGGCGACTCGACCTCGTCGGCGGCGGTTCCGAAAGTCGTGAGCGTTTCAGGGATCACGACGGCCGTCGCGATCGCTTCCGGTTACACGCATACGTGCGCGCTTCTCGCCGACGGAACCGTCAAGTGCTGGGGAGGAAACTCCCTGCACGAAATCAACACGAGCTCTTCGACGGCCGTGTTTGCGCCTGCGACCGTCGCCGGCCTTTCGGGCGTGAAGCGAATCAGCGCTTCGACGACGTACTCATGCGCGCTTCTCACGAGCGGAAGCATCCAGTGCTGGGGGCAGGGGCCGAGCGGGGCAACGATCTTCGCCGCGGGCGGAGCGCCTTCGGCCGTTCCCAACGCGATCGGAATGAAAGACGTGGTGGCGTCGCTCACGGACATCTGCGGAATCGACGCCTCCGGCGGCGTGAAATGTTGGAACGACGCCCACCCGACGACGCCGATCGCGATTTCCGGCATCACGAATGCCGAAGAGGTTCGCATGGGCAATGGATTCGGTTGCGCGCGCATCGACGATGGCACGCTCAAATGCTGGGGGGTCAACGGCAACGGGCAGCTCGGTAACGGTGGAAACACGGCTTCGCCGACGGCAGCGGTCTCCGTCGCAGGAATGACGAATGCGATTGGAATTACGATGAGTGCGAATTCGGCGTGCGCGCTCACTGCCACGGAAGACGTCAAATGCTGGGGATACCTCGCCAACACCGGCGGGAACGTTCCCGTCCTCCACCCTGGCTACCCGCAGGATTCACTTTGGGTGGCGATGTCTTCGCAGAAGATCGTCACTGCCTCCGCGGGCAACGGTTTCTTCACTGCCGGCTTCGCGACGACGTCCGTCCCGACGAAATTTCCAGTCTTCTGAGTCTTTCTCGTCCAGCGGTCGGAGACGGTGCCTTTTGCCACACGTCGAGTCGTGAACGAGACCCTCGGCGAAGGATCGCGCGAGCTTAGAGACACCGCCTCGGATTGGACGAGCGATGGGCATCGAATTTTCACGTGCCAAAACAGCGACGTCCGTGTGGCTAAGGCATTGCACATCTTTTTTTCGCGTGGCACACCTTCCCCTTCATGCGACTTCGAGCTCTTTTCCTTCTTGCGATTCCTTTGGTCATCTTCGCTTGCGCAAACGGTGACGACGACAGCAGTCCCGCGCCGAATGACGTCGACGACAAGGACACCTCCGTGGCCGATCCGCCTTCTGACGGCGACGAAGACGCAAAGGCCGACGCAAAGAAGCCGGACGCAAAAGCCGACGCCAAGACGGACGCGAAGCTCGACGCGTCCAAGAAGGACAGCGGTCAGGAAGGGGATCCTTGCGCTGCGGGAGCCACCGAGACCGATGCGTGCGGTCGCTGCGGAACGCACGAGCGCGCGTGCTTGACCCAAGCCGATGGCGGCGGTGGCTGGGGAGCCTGGGGTGCGTGCACTGGCGAGAAGACCGGACCCACGAACTGCGATCCTTCGAACACCCCCGCGGAGCAGGCGTGCGGAAACTGCGGCAAGCAGAACGTCGTTTGTAACCCCGTCGATTGCGAAATCGTGACGGGCACTTGCACGGAGCCCGTTTTCTCGGGGGGCGTAGCTGCGTGCGCGCCGGGAACGAAACAATTCAAGCTCGGCGCGTCGTGCCCGAACGCGAACGAAGGCCGCTATCAGACGTGCGACACGACCTGCGCGTGGGGTGCGTTCGGAGCATGCGAAGCGCTCCCGCCCGTCAAAGCGGGCGCCCAGCAGTACGTCGGCGGCGGCTCGTTCGAGTGCTTGCTCGGTACGGGCGGCACCGTGAAATGCTGGGGAAGCGATGTCTTCCCGCAGCTCGGCGACGGCACCGTCGACTCCTCCAGCACCGCATCGTCCACGGGTGGCTACAAAGTCGTCAACGTCGCCAACGTCACCGGCGCGCAGATGATTGCGGGCGGCACCTACCACAGCTGCGCTCTCGAAGCGGGCGGCTCCGTCAAGTGCTGGGGCGACAACTACTACGACCAAATCCCCGGCAGCTCGAACGAAGAAGAGCCGTCGCCGATCACGGCTCCTGGTCTCACCGGCGTCGTGCAGCTCGCGGCTGGTTCTACGGCAACGTGCGCGGTCCTCGCAGGCGGCGGCGTCAAGTGCTGGGGCGACGGGCCATCGGCCACGATCTTCCCCGATGGGAACGTCCCGACGCTTCTCGCGAACTCGAACGGCGTGCAGGGCATCGCGCTCAACTACAGCGACATTTGCGGCATCCTCGCCGGCAATGTCGTCTGCTGGAACAGCTCGAATCCGACGACACCAGCGACGATCGCAGGAATTTCCGCGGCCGAAGAAGTTCGTCTCGGGAGCAGCTTCGGTTGCGCACGTTCGGGCGGGACCGTGAAGTGCTGGGGCTCCAATACCTACGGCCAGCTCGGCGACGGCACGAAGACCTCGAGCTTGGCCACCGCCGTCACCGTCGCGGGCCTGAGCGACGCGGCGCAACTCGCGGTCGCCGGCTACAACGCATGCGTTCTCACGACCTCGAAGAAGGTCAAGTGCTGGGGCGCGCTCGGCTCGACGAACACGCCGAACATCGTCGAACACACGGGCTACCCGGCAGATGCCGATTGGATCGGAATGATGTCCTCGAAGGTCGTTGCTTTCTCGAGCACGGCCGGCTTCTGGACCGCTTCGACGACGCCGACCACGGTTCCCGCGAAGTTCACGGTCTTCTGATCGCCTTCCCGCGTTCTTCGAGCCGCGTCGCGCTTCGCTTAACCGCGCGCAAGCGCTAAGCTCCGCCCCCCATGGCGGAGCTCTTCGCGAAGGTCCCATCTGAATTAGATTTTCCGAAAGAAGAGCGCGAGGTCCTCGCGCTTTGGAAAGAGCGGCGCGTCTTCGAACGCTCGCTAGAAGATGCGGGCGACAAGAAGCCCTTCATTTTCTACGAGGGGCCACCCACGGCGAACGGTCTGCCGCACAACGGCAGCGTCCTCACGCGTGTCATCAAAGATCTCTTCCCGCGCTACAAAACGATGCGCGGCTATCACGTGCCTCGCAAAGCCGGCTGGGACACGCACGGTCTCCCCGTGGAAGTCGAAGTCGAAAAAGAACTTCGCATGCACGGCAAAGCCGCGATCGAAGAATACGGCGTCGAGCCCTTCATCAAAAAATGCGTCGAGTCGGTGTTTCGTTACACCGACGAGTGGGAAAAACTTACCGAGCGCATCGGCTTCTGGGTCGATCTCAAAGAGGCGTACGTCACCTTCCACCAGAGCTACGTCGAGAGCGTTTGGTGGGCGCTTTCTGAGCTCTCGAAAAAAGGTCTTCTTTATCAAGGCCACAAAGTCGTCTGGTGGTGGGCTCAAGGCGGAACCGCGCTCAGCGCCGGCGAAGTGGGGCAGGGGTACAAAGAGGTTCTCGACCCGAGCGCCTACGTCGCATTTCCGCTCGTCGATGATCCGACGACATCACTGCTGGTTTGGACGACCACTCCTTGGACGCTATCGTCCAATGCCTACGCCGCAGTGAATGTAAGCTACACGTATGTGAAGTTCGCGCTCGACGGCAAGCACTACATCGCTGCGAAGGAGCTCGCGGAAGGTCTCGTGAAGAAGCTCAAAAAAGAGCTCGTCGTCGAAGAAGAAATGACGGGCGCGTCGCTCGTCGGCAAGAGCTACGTTCCGCCGTTCGATCTCTACGAGTCGAAGCTCGGTCGGACGGGGCACCCCTACTGGAAGGTCATCGAAGCGCCCTTCGTCACGCTCGATGCGGGCACGGGAATCGTTCACATCGCACCTGCGTTCGGCGAAGACGACTTCAACGCTCACAAAGCGATCCTAAAGGCGTTTCCGGATGCCGCAAACGTCCCGCTTCTTTGCGCGGTCTTGCCCGACGGCAACTTCGTCCCTGAATTCGCGAAATATGCGGGCCGCTGGGTGAAGTCTTGCGACAAAGAGATCGTCGAAGAGTTGAAGAGCAAAGGGCTCCTCTTCTTCACCGAGCAGTACAAGCACGAGTACCCGTTCTGCTGGCGTGCGGATACCGATCCGCTCATCCAATACGCGCGCCCTGCTTGGTACATCCGCACGACGGAGAAAATCCAAGACGCGATCGCGAACAACCGCGCGGTCGATTGGTTCCCCGACCACATCAAAGAAGGTCGCTTCGGAGACTTTCTCGCGAACAACGTCTACTGGGCGCTTTCACGCGAGCGTTATTGGGGTACTCCGCTCAACGTTTGGATCAACGACGTCTCTGGGAAAATGGATTCACCCTGTTCGGTGAAAGAGATCCTCGCCAAGAATCCGAAGGCGTTCGATCACTTCCACGAGGCGAAGAAAGCGGATCCCTCGCTCAGCGAGCACCTCATCGTTCACAAACCGTGGATCGACTCCGTCACCTGGGAAGTTCCCGGTGAGCCGGGCGTCTATCGCCGCGTTCCCGAAGTCATCGATTGCTGGTTCGA
>JAHFDV010000353.1 GCA_023248815.1 Myxococcales bacterium | reverse complement strand
CGCAATGATGAGGTCCTTCGCGCGACCGGTCACGTAGAGATCGCCTGCGTGAAGGAAGCCGAGATCTCCGGTCCAAAGCCAACCATTGCGCAAGACGCGCTTCGTCTCTTCTTCGTCGTGGAAGTAGTCACGCATCACTGAAGGCCCGCGCACGACGATGTGTCCGACTTCGCGTTCGAGAAGGGGCATCCCTGCTTCGTCGACGACGAGAAGCTCGTGTCCAGGCATGGCGGTACCGAGGCACACGATCGCCGCCGTCCCCTGACCTTCGGCGAACTCCACGCGACCTTCAGCGAGCGCCCTTCGACGCACGACGACATAGCGGACGGGCTCTCCAGGCTTTGGAAAACTCACGGCCAACGTCGACTCTGCGAGTCCATAGACGGGCAAGATCGTGTTTTCTGGGAATCCGTTCTCTGCGAAGCGGCGCTGAAAGTCGACGACGTGACGGTAGTTGACGGGCTCGGCACCATTCAAAAGGACGCGCCACGAGGAGAGGTCTAGCCCCTTGCGATCTTCGTCTCGAATGCGCTTCACGCAGAGCGCCATCGAGAAGTTCGGCGCCGCCGAGATCGTCCCCTTGTAGTCGTGAATGGCACGAAGCCAACGCACTGGCCGCGAAAGGAACGCGAGCGGCGACATCAAGACGAGAGGGATTGCATAATACACGGTACAGAGGACGGCTCCGATGAGCCCCATGTCGTGGTAGAGCGGCAACCAGCTCACGACGACATCGCGGCGATTCATCTTCACGCCTTGTCCTTGCGTGTGGACGTTCGAGCAGAGATTCGCCTGCGTGAGGCGGACCCCACGCGGACTTCCCGTGGACCCCGAAGTGTACTGAAGGAACGCCGTGTCCGAAGGTGCGAGCATCGCAATCGTCGCCTCGCCGAGCTCTTCACCGCGGTTTGCGAGCGCGTCCATCGACTCGACACCGCGAAAGCCGCGATGCGAGGTCGCGAGGTCGCCGAGCACTTTCCGGAGTTGCGGAGTGGTGATGCAGAACGCGACCTCGGCGTGACGGGCGACGTGATGGAGCCGGTCGAGCGCAATCTCCAGCTTCTCGAGCATGGCCGGGGGATACGAAGGAACCGGAATGCCGCCGGCGATCATGATCCCAAAAAACGAGACGATGAAATCGAACGACGTCGGAAGAACGATGAGAACGCGTTCGCCGCGTGCGAGGCCCTTCTCTAGAAGTGCGCTCGCGCACTTCTTTGCGGCGCTCAGAATCTCAGCGTGAGTGCGAAAGGTCGGCGCGACGTCTTCGTCTTCTTCGTCGAGCAACCTGATGCCGACGGGCGGCTGCACCTCTGCTGCGTGAACGAGCGCATCGACGATCGTCGGATAATATGTGTCGATCGATTCCGTTGGTCCCGGCACGCCGAAGCGCCACGCCGCACTGCGAAAACCGACGGCTTCCGGCTCGGGAAAGGTCGAGCGAAACGCGCGCACGCTCTCGCGGTCTTGCGTCTCCTTCATCCTCCGGCCTTCGCGTCACGAGAACGCCGCGTGACCGCGCGCTCGGAGGGAGAATTCGTTTCGGTGACGAGGCCGACTTTGGACAAGACCACGAGCAACCACCATCCCGGATCGAACGTGCCGGGAACGACGTCGTTTCGAGCCGTCGAAGGAAACGCGTGGTGCGTGTTGTGGAGAGATCCGCCCATCGTTGGAAGCGCGAGCCAACGAACGTCGACGCTTCGATCGCCGCTCTCGAACGGGCGGTCGCCACGACGATGGCAGAGCGAGTTGATGCTCCAGATGGCGTGCTGCAAAACGAAGATGCGCACGAGGCCTGCCCAGAGAAATCCATCGATCGCGCCACTTCTAGAATGCGTCACGAGTCCGCAAAAGAGCGCGGGCAAGAGGAGTCCGAGCACCATCCAAAGGTAGTAGAGGCGGTCGAACTTCAAGAGCCAACGCATCTTCGCCATGTCCGTCAGCGTGTCGAAAATCTCGAGAGGTACGGGCTCGAACATCCAGCCGATGTGTCCGCGAAAGAGTCCGCGAAGCCCCTCGTCGGTATTCGGGCTGTGCGGATCCCGCTCGGTGTCGCTGTGCGCGTGATGCGTGCGGTGAAGTGCCGCCCAGTAGATGCCCGGCCCTTGTGCCGCCATGGCTCCGAGGACGACGAACGCTGCCCACAACCAGCGGTTCGCCTTGAAGGCTTGGTGCGAGATGCCTCGATGAAATCCGACCTCGATCGCGAGCGTCGTCAGCACGAAGAGAATGAACGACGTGACGAGAGCTACGGTGTGCACGCCATAGAGCGGGATGCGAGCCGTCGCGACGACTGCTCCGGCGAGAGGTGCGACGACGATGAACCAGACATGCGCGAGCTGAATTCGTCGATCAATATTGATCATGAGCTCGCTCAAGCCTTTGCGTCGAAACCGTCAAGATCCTCGAGTCGGACTATAGCAACTCGCCTCGGGCGTTCAAACGAGGCAAGTCGCCCTAAAAATGAGCACAAAAAGCAAACGGGACGACTTGCGCCGTCCCGTCGATGCCTCGAGCTCGCGCTCGTGAGAGTTACTTCTTCTTGATCGCGACGCCGGCGCTCGCCTTGTTCTTGAACTCGGCGGGAGCGGTCGGAGGCTCGAGATATTCGACCTTCTTGAAGGTCAGGATGCCGTTCTGCGGATCGGCGGCCATACCGGTCGAGTTCGAATAGTTGAACCCGTAGTGACCGGTGACCTTCACCTTCGCGCCGATGGCGGGAAGCGGGAACGGGATGTCGTTGGAGAGCATCTCGTCTTTCACGAGCTCTTTCGGCGGTTCAGCCTTGCCCTTGTAGGCTTCCATCGCGTCGTAGACGTTCGCGAAGTTCGACGCCCAGCCGAGGACCTTGATCTTGCGGTCGGCCGTCGCGCCGTCTTTCGTGTCGGCGATGACGAACGTCGGGATCTCGGTCTTGCAGTCTTCTGGGTCGCCTTTGCCCGTCTTGTGGATGGCGCAGGAAGGAGCGTCGGCGATGTTGGTCGCGACGATGTAGCCGATGATCGAGATGTCGACGTCTTGCTTGCGAATCTCAGCCGAGTGAATCGAGCTGCGAAGGTGGTGCGTCGCGCCGTAGACCGTATACGCGTCGCCGGTCTTGATCGGCGTCGTCGGAAGCGTCGGAACGGCCGGAAGGCTCGCCTTGCGACCCGAGTATGCGGGTGCCGGCTTGTAGGGTTCCTCGACGCCGCTGGAGCAGCCGAGAAGAAGGGTTCCCCCGAGAACAAATTGAAGGCCCGTAGCGATCGTTCGAGCGAACATGGGGAGCGTCCTACCACGGCCCGTAGAAGGCCGACAAGCGCTCATTGGCAGGGCTTTTGGGGGTTGCTGCAGTAGTCGCGAATGGATGTGCACTTGCTCGGCTCGGAAACGATGGTCGTTCCAGGGAGCGCGAGATTCACGGCGACCGCGTTGGTATCTGGCGTCACCGTGACATCCGAGCAGCCCACGAGAAGGTCGGCATTCGCGCGCTTCGCAGCGACGAGAATCGAGTGCTTGCCCATGGGGAGGTCGAGGGGCGCCGTCTTTCCGAGCATGACTTGGCAAAGTGGCGCCGGGGCTCTCCGAAGCGACTCAGGCGGAAGGCCCGTCGTCTCGTTGGCGAGGCGCTTGAGGTAGATGCGCTCGCAAGCCCCTTCCACGGGATCGTCGTAGACGACGAACTCGATTTGGTCGGCCGAGAGCGCGAGCTGAGGAGAGGGGAAGATGAGATCGAGTCGGACGCTCGAAGGATCGGGATCGCCGCAGGCAACGAGCGCTGGCAATGCAACGAAAGCCGCGCTCAGGGCATTTGCGAATACAACGCGAAACGCACCGGCAAGTCCCCTTCGTCGTGGCGCGTGCATCTGCAGCGGAAATGCTACCATGTCGTTGACGCTTCACAATGCCCCGCTCTTTCTTCTTCGAGTTTGCAGGTCGTTCCCGATCCATCCCCGTTCGGCGCTTGATTCTCCCGAGTCTCGTCGCGATCCCCCTTTCGGTAGGCGTTGCGTTCTTCGCCGCCGCGAACGAGGGCTGCTCGGACGATCCTCCGAATCCCGGAGCCCCGCCGATCATCATCGGCGCGACGGTCGATCTTTCGCAGCAGCAGCGAGACTTCGGTGAAGGCGTTCAGCGCGTTCTTCGCGTCGCCGAGCAGCAGATCAACGCCGTCGGTGGAATCCTCGGACGCCGCGTCGTGCTCGACATCGCGAGTGATGAAGGAACGCCCTCCGTCGCCGCCGGCCTCACGACGCAGTTCATCGGAAAAAAGATCTCCGGGTTCGTCGGACCGAGCAGCACGGACACGCTCGAGACGATGCAAGGCGCTTTTCGTGGCGCCCAGATTCCGATCATCTCGCCCGTCACGACCTCTCCCAAGGTGCTGACGTTTCAACCCGACGCCGATCGCTATCTTTTTCGCACGGCATGCGCGACCGAGTACCAGGGCCGCGCGCTCGCTCGCTACGCGCTGCACGGAAGTTTCCTTCCGCCGAACGTCGTTCCTCCTCCCATCGATGCGGGAGTCACCGACGCAGCCGGGCTCGATGCGGCAGTGGTCGATGCTGGATCAGATGCAGACGCAAGCGTCGTCGATGCCGGCACGCCGACAGCTTTCAAAGCGTGCACGAAGATGGCCGTCCTTTATGTGGAGGACAGCCCCGGAGCTGGCAGCGCGACGATCAATGCGTTCAAGGACGAGTTCGTCACGAAGTACGGCGGCAGCGTCAAAGAGCTCGTCCTCACGGCAGGTTCCTCGAGCTACACGACGGCGGTCGGCAACGTGCTCGATGCGGCGCGCGCAGGCGAAGTCCAGTGTCAGCTTGCACTCCTCGGCGCTTCCAACGGCGGCGCGTACATGCGCAACTTCGGCGATGCGACGAAGGGCTTCCCGGAATTTTCAATCGAGAAGTTTCCGACGTACGGGTTCATTCGCTTCTATCAGCAAGGCTTCATCGAAGCAGGACGCGTCGTTGCCAAAGACGTGAGCGAGCAGTCCGCCACGGAAGGCGTCATCGGTGCCGCCTGCAATCAAGAGCGCACTTCTAGCCCCGAATGGGCGCGCTTTCGTGCGCTCTACGACTCGCAATATCCGCCGACGGCGGCATCGGCAGGTGCACCTGCGCCCATTCCTCAGGTCTACGATTCGGTCATCTTGCTCGCGCTCGCCATCGAGCAGGCCAAGAGTGTCGACAACAAGAAGGCCATTCGCGACGCGCTCTACACCGTCTCGTCCGGTGGAACTTCGTACGGCCCGGGACAGCTCGCCGAGGCCCTCGCAGCGATTCGCCGCGGCGAGGACATCGACTACAACGGCGCCTCGGGCACGTTCGACATCGACGACAAGGGCGACACGCTCCTCGACGTCATCCTCTTCAAGATCACGGGCAACCAATTCGTGACCGTGCCTGGGTTGCAGTCGGGTGATCTTCGGCAGTAAGGTTTCGGGTATGCATCGCCTTACCCGCTTCTCTTCTGCTCTTGGTCTCTCGCTCCTTTCGCTCGCTGCGGTGTCGGCGTGCTCGGATGACGACAACACGAATCCCGCCGTAGACGCAGGCAATGACGCCGATGCGCAGCCTACCGAAGACGCGGTCAAGCTCACTCGCGAGTGTACGGACGCGCTCGAGTCCGTGGCGGGTGATCCCGGCCCGCTCGAGGCGCTCGCGAAGGGCACCGTCATCAAGTGCGCTGCCGAAGAAGTGCTGACGAAAGAGCAGCTCGACACGAGGATGCGCGGCATCGAATACGAAGGGACCGGCCCCACGAGCGGCGTCCGCATCTTGCGCGTGAGCTATCGCACGACGCGTGGAGACGCGAGCAGCACGGCAGCGGTTTCGAGCGCCATCCTGTATCTCCCGACCGCTCCGCGTACGCTTCCCCTTCCCCTCATCGTCGATTCGCACGGCAGTGTCGGGCAAGCCGCGAAGTGCGCGCCGTCGATTACGAGCGTGCATCAGCTCCAAGCGCTCGCGCTCGTCGGCGGGGGGTATGCCGTCATCGCGCCCGATCTCGCGGGCTACGCAAACTATGGCGCTGCAGGAAACCCGCCGAACGCTTACGCTTCCGCAACGGACGTCAGCCATTCGACCTACGACTCCGCGCGTGCGTTGAAGACGCTCCTCGGAGACAACGCATCGGACAAGGTCGTGCTCGTCGGACTCTCGCAAGGAGGGCATTCGACGCTCGCATCTCTCGCGGATCGGGGAGGGTACGGCGCGGATCTGAACGTCGTTGCAACGGTCGCCTACGCTCCGCTCTGGCTCAGTCAGAAAACGTGGGGGGCGCTCTTCGCCATCGGTGGCAACTTTCCGATTGCGACGAACGCTGCCGCGAACGGCGTCTCCGTTTGGTACCACTACACGCACGCGGAGCTTCTCGACGGTAAGGGTGCTGGCATCGCGCTTTTCAAACCTGAGAAGCGCGCGGCGATTCAGCAGTTCATCGACGACACGTGTTGGGGACCCAGCTATCC
>JAHFDV010000076.1 GCA_023248815.1 Myxococcales bacterium | reverse complement strand
AGAAGTTCACGGCGGCAAGCCCCGCCGCGACGAAGCACGGCATGGGACCCGTGTGCCCGTTCAAAGGAAAACGGTGCGAGAGAATGCCGCCAACGACGGGTCCGAGAATGAAGCCGAGACCGAAGGCCATTCCGATGAGTCCGAGTCCGCGCGCGCGATCTTTTGGTGCCGTGATGTCGGCGATGTACGCGCTCGCCGTGCCGAGGTTGGCGGTCGCGATGCCGCTCGCGAGACGCGCCGCGAAAATCCAGCCGAGGCCCGGCTGAAACATGAGCGCGAGGCCGAGCGACGCCATCGTCACTGCACTTGCCCCGACGGACCAAAC
The DNA here is from genome assembly GCA_023248815.1 of Myxococcales bacterium. Taxonomy (GTDB): domain Bacteria; phylum Myxococcota_A; class Polyangia; order Polyangiales; family Polyangiaceae; genus JAHFDV01. The sequence goes on along the minus strand of JAHFDV010000076.1, from coordinate 16,475 downwards.
GAGGACGGGTCGCCTTCCGATGCGATCCGAGAGCGCGCCCCACACGGGCACGAAGAGAAATTGCATCAGCGAGTAGCAAGAGCCGACGAGCGTCGCGACGAAGGGCGTCGTGTGAAAGTTGTCGCGGACTTCCTTCGGAAGAAACGGGATGACCAGGCCGAACCCGAGGAGGTCGAGCATCACCGTGAGGAAGATGGCTCCGAGCGAGGGGGCTCGTTTCACGAAGAGGGTCTTACCACAGTCGCCTCGGCTACATTCACGGGTCGGACGTGCGCTCGGCGAAGACGAACGCTTCGAGATTGCCTTTGGGGCCGGCGATGACGCAGTCGACATCGCCGAGGACGCGGAACTTCGCGCCTGCCGTGTCGGAGAGCACCGATTCGATGGCATCGCGTCGCGCTTTTTCGTCGCGAATCACGCCGCGCGCCTTGCTGGCGACCTCACGTCCGACCTCGAACTGCGGCTTGATGAGGCCGACGAGCTTGCCGCCCGGCTTGGTGCACGATGCAATGGCCGGTAGGAGCTGCGCGAGCCCGATGAAGGAAGCGTCGACGACGGTGAGGTCGACCGCGCCGCCGATGCTCTCCGGTGTCATCGCTTTTGCGTTCGTGCGTTCCATCACGACGACGCGCGCGTCGTCACGGAGCTTCTGCGCGAGCTGGCCGTAACCGACGTCGACCGCGACGACCTCACGCGCGCCGCGTTGCAGCAGGCAGTCCGTGAAGCCTCCCGTCGATGCGCCCACGTCGAGGCACCGGAGGCCCGTGACTTCGAGCGCGAAGTGGACGAGCGCGCCTTCGAGCTTCACGCCGCCACGCGACACGAACGCGTGATCTTCGCCGCGCACGACGAGCTCCTTGGCTTCGTCCAAGAGCTCTCCCGCTTTTTCGATGCGCCGTTCGCTCGTGTGGACTTTACCCGCTAAAATGAGCGCTTGCGCACGCGCTCGAGAGACGGCGAGTCCGCGTTCGAAAAGGAGTTGGTCCGCTCGTTTCTTCGCCATGATCGCGTGTCAGTGAGGGTGAATCTGCTCGCCGAGCACGCGGAGGCCTTCGATCACGCGCGGGCCTGGTCGCAAGATGCGTGCATCTTCCACATAGACGATGTGCTTCTCGAGCACGACGGGAAGCGTGCGGAGCGTCGGCGGGATGGTGCGCGATCCGTCGCCGAGGGCCAAGAGGAGAACGTCCGGGCGAAGCGCCTGCGCGCGCTCTGCATCGATGATCGTGTACGCCTCGGGACGCGATACGATGTTTTCGGTCGCGACGTGCGCGAGCATGTCGGAAGCGAAGCCCGTTTGGCCGGCGACGACGAGCGGCTCGGCCCCGAACACCATGAGCACGCGCGTTTTCTTCGAAGTCGCATACATCGCGTCGATCTCCGCAAGATCCGTCTTCATCTTCGTGACGACGGCGTCGGCCTCCGCGCGATGATTCGTCTTTTCTCCGAGGTCTGTGAGTAGGTGCTCGATGTCGGTGATGGTGTTCGTGGGCGGACTGAAGATCGTGGCGTCATGGAGCACGGGTCGCAGTCCTTCGAGCGCCGGGCTCGATGGGCCAATGAGCATCGTCGGACGAAGGTGCACGATCGCTTCCGCATCGGGATCGGCGAACCCTCCGATGATCGGCACTGTCAGGGCTTCTTTCGGGGCGTCGCAATAGCGCGTTCTTCCGACGACGAGATCACCGGCTCCGATCGCAAAGAGCGACTCGGTCATCGCGGGAGCCAGCGAAACGATTCGTGCCGGCTGCCCAGCGTCTAGGGCGTGCGCGCTCTCTCGCGACGCGCGACACGAAAGATCGAGCGCAGCACTCGCGAGGAGTGAAGCCGTGACGAAGAGTGCGAGCGCGCGAGGCACGCTCTAGGCTTTACCGCGAACGGCGACGACGCGCACCCAAGAGAAGAGCGCCGAACGCTCCGGCCAAGGGGAACCACACGCCGCTCGAATCGCGTGCACCGCGTCCCATCGAGCAACCTGCGCTGTCCTCGAGAGCCCGCGGTTCTTCGGCGACCGTGATGACCGGCGTCAGGCAGAAGTTTTCACCGTTCATCTCGCGGCAGGCGAGCCCTTCGGCGCAGGTCGATTCTTCGGCCGCCGGATCACACGTTGCGACGCAGACGGGACCGACGCCGTCGCTTTCATCTCCGTCCAGACAGGCCTGTGAGGCGCACTCGTCGTTCGACTCGCATTCTTCGCCGAGGCCTTTTTGCGCGGTCGATCCGGCGTCGGGCGTCCCCGCGTCGACTCTGGGGATGGCCGATGTCCATGACGGTTCGCTGTAGCCACCTTGTGTCGCCGCTTGGCGCGCGCCGTTGATGACGAACGCCGACCAGCTGTCGATGCGGCTGTAGATGGGCGTGGAGCACGTCGTTCCGTCGGTCCCGCCGCGACTGAGAACCCCGAAGGTCACGGGCGCATTCTTCGTGAAGCTCGTCTGTTCGTACGCGCTCGAGCCGGAGTCGCCGGAGCACGTGCCGTCTTTGGCGAGGAACTCTTTCTTGTCCATCGCGTCGTAGACTTCGTTCGGACAGTCGACGGTCTTGTCGCCGGGGATGCATTGAATCGCGATTTTCTGACGAATGCGCCGGATGCCGCTCGTCGACTTGTCTGCCTCGGCAGGGCTCGTGACGCCGTAGCCGATCGCAGTGATGCTGAGCGAGTAAGGCGGACGCTCCGTGATCGCGTGTTGGACGGCGGGGGTCACCGGAGTCGCTTCACTCGCCGAGACGTTGTCGGCGAGGAAGAGAAGCACGAGATCATTTCCACAGAGAAGCGTGCCGCCACCGCCGCCACCCGCGCGCGAGATCGATTTCACCTGGTGCCACTTCGTCGCGGTGAACATGTTGGGCTCGGTGGTGACGAAGAAATTGCTCGCGAGCTGATTCGACGAGAACGTCGTCTTCGAGCAATCGATCGAGCCATTGGGGCCCTCGTTCGCAACTTGATCGACACAGTGACGTGCCGTCACGACGAGGTTGGGCGCGATGAGCGCGCCCGAGCAAACGCCGATACACTCTTGCTTGCTGTTGCTCGGACAAACGCCAACGGCATACGAGTGACTCGTGTCGTTCGTGCCCCCTTGAATGCCGTCCGATCGCGTCCCGATCTTCTCCACCTCGTCGCGTGAAGCGCACGCCGCGAGGAGGAAATGACCAGTCGCGACCAACAGAAGGAGCGGGCGCCGCATCGTTCACAAGGCTAGCGCGCAATCCGTTACACGCAATCTCCGCGAAATTTCTACGTAAAGACTCGTTTAAAAAGTTGCCAGATTTCGATTCTGCAATGTACCAACGGCACCATGCGTAAACTTGCAACGACTCTCTTGGGCATGGGCGTGATGGTTCTTGGCGGTTCGGCGTACGCGCAGAACACCGATACGACGGTGAGCGGGACGACGACAGGGACGACGACGGCGACCACCACGACGACGGCCCCCACGTGGACGGCCCCGGCAACGACCACGACGACTCAGACGAAGGTCGTGAAAAGGGAAGAAGACGACGGCCAGTCGGACCACGAGAAGGTCGTCGGTCGTTTCGCTGTCGGCTACCTCGGGCTCGCGAGCATTCCCCTCGCCGATACGAACGGCGGATACGGCGCGGCGGTCTCCGCTCCCGTCATCGGCGTGCGTTACTGGCTCTCCCCGTTGATCGGTATCGACGCCGGCCTCGGCATCGGCTGGTCGGGCGGCAGCGTTGAAACGGTGAACGGTGGAACGACCACTACGACCGACAAGGCGAGCCGCTTCGGTCTCGCGCTTCACGGCGGCGTTCCGCTCTCGCTTGCGACGGCGAAGCACTTCTCCTTCCAAGTCGTCCCCGAGCTTCGCGTCGCGTTTGCCTCGTCGACGATCGCCGGAGCCGCGGGTACGCCCGATACGGATCTCTCGGGTATCCTCTTTCAGATTGGCGCACGAGCCGGTGCCGAGCTTCATTTCGGCTTCATCGGCGTGCCGCAACTCTCGTTGCAAGGCAGCGTTGGCCTCTACCTCCAGCACACTGGAGTGAAGGCTTCCCAAGACGGCGCGACCACGCAGAGCGGTTCGAATAGCGACACGGGCATCTCGACGGTCAAGTTCAACGATCCCTGGGCGCTCTTCTCGAACACGATCTCGGCGCTCTACTACTTCTGAGATCGGACCCGATGTCGAAGAAGTTCATTGCAACAGTAGGGGCCGCTTTCGCGCCGATCTTCTTGATCGCTTGCGCGAAAGGAACGCCGTACGTCCCGCCCGAAGTGCTCGGGTGGGATCCGCCGCCGAACACGTTCGACGCGCCGGATGATCCGTACGACAACCCGGATGAAGAGGGGCAACCGCAAGACGACGAAGGGCAACCGAATCGTCCTGACGCGGGTAAGCGCGACTCCTCGACGTCGACCCCCGACGTCGGGACGGATCCCGGCCCGGGTGGTGGCAAGTGCTACTCCCCTTGCAGCGGCAGCGTGACCTGCACGGTCGTTGGCTCGGATACGACATTCGACGCGACGCTCTCGGGCGCTTCGATTTGCACGCTCGCAAGTGAGGTCCTCACGGCCACGTGGACGTGCGACGGCACGGCGGCCATCAGCACGTCCAGTGCATCGGGCACGGGGACCTGGGAGAAGGCGAAAGGCGCGCTCGTCATCTGCACGAGCGACACCGATTGCATCAGCTGCGAATGAGCGGACGGCGCTGCCGTCTCTGATCGCTGAAACGGAAAAAGGCGGAGGACCCGAGCGTCCTTCGCCTTTCTCTTTTTTGTCGATCGCGTTCACGCGATCCATGCGCGCGCTTACTTCAGTGAGATCGAGCTTGGCGCCGCCGCGAGGTTCGAGAGCGACGCGATGTCGATCGTGTCTTCTGCGACCGAGTAGACGAAGTCGTCCATGATGACGCTGCGCTTCACGTTGGTCGAAGGATCGGTCCACCAGTTGTTGCAGCTCACGCCTTCGCCCACTTCGTGCGCGACGCCTCCGCGCTTCGCGATTCCACCCGCCACGCTCGCGTCGAAAACGAGAAGGCCATTGAAGGTCATCGTGTCGCCGAACTGTCCGTTGCCGCCGCCCTCGCAGATCGTCATCGGCAACGCGAGCAGGTTCTTCGGTGCGAAGTAGTTGAAGCCGAGATGATTCGTGAGCGCTTCTGAGTTGGTGCCGCGCGTTCCGATCACCGTCTTGTGAACGAGCTTCGGGCTCGCCATGTTCGCGATGTCGAAGATCTGGACTTGGACGCCGTTGAAGTACGCGTAGCTTCCCTGATCGTCGGCTTCGAGGCCGAGCGCGAGGATGTGCGTCTTGTCCATGATGTGCATGTAGGTCGAGAAGCCCGGGATTTTGAGCTCTCCCGTGACCTTGGGTGCCACGGGGTTGGCGAGATCCAAGGCGAAGAGCGGATCGGTCTTCTTGAACGTCACGAGGAAGCCGCGGTCGCCATCGAAGCGCACGCTGCGAATGTCTTCCGTCGGGGCGATGTTGTCGACGATGCCGCGCTGAGCGAGACCGCCGCCCGTTTGCTGGAGAATCGTCACCGTGCTGTGCACGCTCGGATCCGGCGCGCGCCCGGACGTCGTCGCAATCCGCAAGTTTCCGCCCCATTCGTCCATCGCAAACTGGTTGAGCACGGTGCCCTTCACGATACCGCTAGCTTGATACGACGTCTGCGAAGGCGAAGCTCCGATCGCGAATTTGTAGACCTCGCTCGCGCTCGCGGAGTAGTTGCCTCCGTACCAATCGCCTTCCGTCTGCGAGTGCGGAATACTCATGTAGAGTGCACTCGATGACGCGTAGACGAACCCGGGCTTGCCGTAGACGGTCTCCGCTTTCAAACCCGCGCCGGAGATTCCGAACGACGCAATCGAGACGAACGAGTTGCCCGCAAGATTCGAAGCGCGGAAGGTCGGCTCGATGGCCGCAGCTCCGTCTTTGAGCGAAGGTCCAGCGTCCGAGAGCGCCATGATCTGTGCAATCTTGTCGTCGACGACGCGTGCAAGATCGGCCGCAACTTTCTCGACATCGTCACGAACGTCGTAGCAGCGCTCGGGAAGATACGGTGCTTGCTGCAACGTTCGGAGCTTCTCCTCGAACGGTGCGTCGTAGATCACGCTGTGAACGGCATCACCGATGCGGCGTGCTGCGATCAACGAGCCCGAAAGGTCGAGCTCGCGCAAAATCGCGGGCGCTGCGCGGTTCGTGATGTCGAACACGGTGATGTGCGTCGCCGAACCGTCGCCCGTTGGCACACATTGATAGCCGTACGTGCATTCCCCGCGATTCGTCGACGACGTGGAGCTCCCACCTACGGACGAATAAACGACGAGACGATCGGTGCCGAGGAGAAGCTTCGTCGGCGTGCCCTTCGTGAGTGCCACGCTCGCGAGCGTCTTCGCCGCATTGCCGGGATACGCGTCGATGATCTTCAGGGAACCGTTCGCGACGATGTAAATGTACTTGTTGTCGTTCTTGATGAAGTCGGCTTCGTCGACGCCTTCGACTTGATTGTTCGTGGTCGAAGCTTGAGAAGCGCTCTTGCCGGGCGTCGGCTGCTCGGCGGAATCGTCGTACGCAACGCCCGCATCCGCGTTGCCATACCCGCGAGGTCCATCCTTGATCTCTTCACATTCGAGATCGCACGATCTGATTTGTCGAATCTGCGGAACACTCGACCGTAGGCCGCTCACCGCGAGAGCCTTCGCGGAAGCGATGATGGCGGCGCGACTCGTGTCGTGGACACCCGGAATGACGTCCGTGCGGCGCACTTGCGACGTGTAGCTCGGCTCCGCGCCGACGGTGCGAACGACCGTCGCATCGACGTAAGAGCAAAGGTAGCCCTTCCCGTTCGCGTAGTTGTAGCCCTCGTGAAACGAGTCGTAGTTCGGATCGTTTTTCGAAACGGTGAGCCCCGTTCCCGCGGTGCAAGCGGCGAAGGTGCCGTACATCACGAAACCGCCGCCGAGAGAGAGAAGAACCTTTGGGTTGAGTCGCATGCGAGCCACACAGCAAGGCGTGTGCCCGTGCTCGAGCTCGTGGAGTTGCGTGACCTTGAGAAATTCGTGCGCTCTCGACGTCTGACATCGCGCGCAGCGACGTGGCACACGCGTGGCACAGTTCGAGGGCGCGTGGCCGCAGATCGCCCTCTCCGCCCGAGTCCCTCACATGCGCATGCGCACACTCGCACGACCGTCGACGACGGCTTCGAGCGCGCGAAATACTCGTGCCGAGCGGGCGCCGATCTCGATGCTGAATGCGCCGCCCACCTTCATGAAAACTTCCGATTCGCCGAGGAGATCTTCGAGCGCTTCGATGCCGCCCGCAGAAAAGTGCGCGGTCTTCGATTCGCTCGTTGGATTCATGAGAAAGAGCACGCGCGGAATGCCGTCGCCGTCGGCATGCACCGTGACGAAGAGATCGCTCGGCTTCACGGGATAGACGGGAATGTCCAATCGCTTGATGTGCTCGGCAACGACCGCGTCGGCGCGCGCGAGATCATTGAGCGGCTCGAGCTCGAAGTCTTCGAGATCCGATGCCCTCGCGTCGCTCTCCTCACCGATGCGTGGCGGCGCAGGGCCCAAGGTCACGCTCGTTCCCGAGCGTCGCAGATCGTGCAGGTAAGTCAGGAGCTCACGTTTGAAGATGCCGCCCGTCGCGCAGATGACCCACGAAGCTCCCTTCGTGCTCTCGGGGAACGTTTCGCCGCCGGCATACGCGAAGGGCACGCCGCGATCGACGAGCGCGCGCTCGAATCCACGCAAGAAGCGCTCGCCTGCGATGGGCCCCGTTTCGAGACCTGCAACGTCTTCGAGACAAGCGTCTTCGAAGCCACCGCGCACGACGTTGAAGAGCGCCGGGCTGAGCGGTCCGAACGCATGGGATACGCGCGCAAGGCGGCGAAGTGCGCGCGGCACGACGAGACGAACAGGCGCATGGCGATGCAGCGACGGAAAGTCGACCTTGTCCAGCGCTTCGATCAAGTGACGGTAGCGAACGGCGTGCGGACGCTCTTCGCCTTCTTCTGTGAGGATCGCGCCGATCCAACGATCGCGATCGACGGCCATGTAGAGGTTGAAGCCGCGAAGGCCGTACGCGAGCGCAGCCACCAGCGTGTAGTACGAGTCGTCCGTGTCGATGGGCGCGAAGTAGGGAGGAAACCCCGCACCCATTTCAGACGAGAAACAAGGCGTCTTCGTCCCCTCGGCACGCATCGCGAGCTCCGTCGTGCGCCGCAAGATCATCATGTGCGAGTCGGGATTCGCCACGTGGTAGTAGTCGAGGCCGATCATGTCGACGCTGAGGCGCGCGGCGTTGAGCGGAGTCGCCGCTTCGCCCGGTGGAAAGTTGTGAACCGTGGGCGCGCGATCGAGCCCTGATTTTTTGAGCGCGTCCGTCATGCGCCGAATGCCCCACGCGAGATGTTGTTCGTGGAACTCCATCCAATCGAGATGCCGCGGAAGCTCGCTCGGCCACTTCGCGTCGAACTTCACGGGCGGCATTACCTCGGCAAAGCTCGGCGTCTCGTCGCCCCAGGCGGCACGCAACGCTTGGAGCACGCCGTACTTCGCGCGCAAAAAAGCGCGAAAGCGATCGATGGCGTCGGGGTGGTAGTCCTGATCGTAAGGACCATCGCGGAAATAGAGCGCGCCTTCGTTGTCGACTTGAATGAGGACGATCGGTCCTTCGGGATATTGGAGATCTTTCGTGACGCGCGCGACGGCTTCGTACCAACGCTCGACTTCGCGATGAAAGACCTCGCTCGCGTAGCTCGGAACGGGGAACGCGAGGGGCGGAACGGGAAGGATGACGGGATTGCCCCTCGGCGTGCGCGCCTGACACTCGGGATTCCAAACGATGCGCTTCGGAAGCCCGAAGTACGTGAGCTCACCGTTGATGTGCGGGCCCGGACGCAAGATGACGTAGAGGCCTTCTTCTTGGGCCTCGATGAGAAATTGCCGGACGTCGTGCGTGTCGAAATCGAACGTGCCGTCTTCGCGCTCGTGCACGAGCCAAGGCACGTACGTATCGACGAGGCGAAAGCCGAGCTCTTTCAGCGCGCGAAGTTGCCGGCGCCAATGCGAGCGAGGGTGTCGCCAGTAGTGGAGCGATCCCGCATAGAGCGGCAACGTCGTCTCGGGCTCACTCGGCGTCTTGCCGCTGAGGACAAGACCTTTGGGATCGACTCGGACCTGCATCGCGTCCTCGACTCTAGAACGAACTAGCCAGTTCTAAACATCCAAAACGGAGCCGAGGAGACGCCGTAGCGCTTTCATCTCTTCGTCGTCGGCGAGGCGCTCGAGCGACGCCTTCACTTTGCGGAGGGTCGGCTCGACGTAGGGAAGGAAGCTCGGATTTCCCTTTTTTTGATCGATGAAGACGAAGCGACCTGCGTCCTTCAACTTGCGCTGCACCGTCACGAGGTCGAACTCGAAAAGGAGCTCTTCTTTCGGGAGGCTGCGGAGCGCCGCATATTCGCCGATGCGATCTTCGATGAACGCGCGATCGAACTCCTGGTAGCTGTCCCCGAGAAGCGCGACGAGATCGTAGATGCGGGGTCCCATGAGGGCATCTTGAAAATCGATGACGACGAGCTCGAAGCCATCATCGCTCTCGGAGGCTGTACGGGAGACCATGAGGTTCCGCGATTGGTAGTCGCGATGGACGTAGCCCTGCGGCAGTTCGGCTACGCGCTTGGCGAGCCTTCGCGCGAGCGAGTCGAACGCTTTCCGCTTTTCGCCTTCGAAGACGATTCCGCGCGCGTCGAGCCCCCACTCGCGAAAGTGATCGAGCTCCCAAAGCAAGAGGTCGTAGTCGAACGAGCGTGACCGCACGAGACTGTCCGCTGGAAGATCGCGCATCACGTCGTGCGTCTTCGCGGAGTCGCTGACGGCTCGTCGATACAGCGCGCGCTTCTCTTCGGGATGAGCCTTCAGCGCCGCGTCCAGCGTCTCGTCGCCGAGATCTTCGAGGACGAGCCACCCCTTTTCGCTCGCATCGAGGAAGAGCTTTGGGACGCGAATGCCCTTCTTCTCCAGGAGTTCGCGTACTTCGAGGAAGGGCCACGGACGCGGCTTCCCATCTGCGCTCGGAACTTCTTTCGACACCTCTTCGGGGCGATCGCCCGAGGGGACGAACATCGCGACGGCCCGGGAAGCGCCGCCTGCGGCGTCGAATGGAGGCGTCACTTCGATGCGAAAATAGCGACGCGTCGAAGCGCCTCCGGGCATCTCGAGGACGGACGTGATCTGTCGCGGCGCGATCAGTGTTCGAAGCTCGTTTTCCATGGTCATCGGGTCACTCTTTTGTCGGCGCTCAATTGTCGATTCGCGCGCGGCGAGGTAAACCCACGATAGCCGTGCTCGACCAACGAAGCCAAAAGTCTGCGCTCGAACGAATGGACGCCCATTTCGGCTTCGATGCGAGCGCTGCGCACGCCGGACTCTCGACCTGGCTCGAAGAGCTCATTCGCTGGAACAAGCGCATCGATCTCACGGCGGCACGCAATGGGGCCGAGCTCGCTGATCTCATGTTGGCCGACGCCTACGTGCTCGCGAAAGCGCTTCCCAAAGATGCGAACGTCGTCGACATCGGAAGCGGCGCCGGCGCTCCGGGCCTACCACTCGCACTTCTCCGCCCCGATTTGAAAATGCTCCTCGTCGAGCCGCTCGGAAAGCGCGTCTCGTTCTTGCGCAACGCGATCGCCGCATGCGGGCGCGAAGATATCTTGCTCGTGGGGGAGCGCGGAGAAGCCACGCGCGATCGCGGCAAACGGTTCGACATCGCGATCTCACGCGCAACGCTCGCCCCCGCCGAATGGCTCGCCCTCGGCCGCGAGCTCATCCTCGAAAACGGAACCGTGTGGGTTCTCCTCGCAAAGCTCGAAGAGCCCGGCACCCCGCTCGAACAGATCGACTACACCTGGCCGATGACCGGTGTCGCCCGCCACGCCCTTCGATACTGAAAAAGGTATCGCGGGCCTACTGCGCGTCCCGATACCGGCGTTGCACCCTGCGCTGCGTGCTCACGCACAGGAAAAAGGTATCGCGGGCCTACTGCGCGTCCCGATACCGGCGTTGCAGCCTGCGCTGCGTGCTCACGTACAGGAAGTACGTTCCGCGCGCTGCTCGGTTGCGCCTTGGTCTCGGGCCGCTCGCTACGGCCCGCGATACCTTTTTACTCACGATGGGTTCCAGTCGCGATCGCGGGCGCAACGGCTGCTCCCTCATTGACGGATCGGTTTCCAGTCGGTGTCTTCGTCGGCACGCGATCCCTTTGAGAATTTGGAATGCGTGACCGCTTCGCCGGGGTGAAACGTTAGCTTTTCGGCGAGCGCGGCCGTGGCCTCGGCGAGGCTCACTTTTCCGGTCTTTTGTGCGGTCCGAATGTACGAGTGGAGCGTGCGTAGCCAGTAGTCGGGAAGGCCCTTCTCGATGACGGACTGTCCCTTCGAGGGCTTCGGCAGCATCGACGAGAGGAACATGCTCTCGAGTAGCGAGAGGTCTTTGGCCGTCTTGCCGAAGTAGTGCTCGGCCGCGCTCGTAATTCCATAAACGTTGGGGCCGAATTCGATGACGTTGAGATAGAGCTCCATCATCTCGTCCTTCGTGAAAGACGATTCGAGGTAATCGGTGAGGACGACCTCTTCGAGCTTTCGCGAGAGCGTTTTGTCGCGAACGAGAAAGAGATTCTTCGAGAGCTGCATCGAGATCGTGCTCGCACCGCGGATGAACTTTCCGGCTTTGAGATTCGCGATGAGCGAGTTCTTCACCGCGCCCGTGCTGAATCCGTGATGATGGGGGAACGCGCCGTCTTCGGTCGTCAAGACGGCAGCCTGCATGAAAGGGCTGATTTCTTCGAGTGGAGACCAGTTCTCGGTGCCGGGTCCCATCTCTTGTTCGACGAGCTCGAGCTCGGGCGTGTAGACGCGATGGAGAAAAGGCCCTTCGAAGCGATCCTTCTTCAGGAGGGATGGCAGCTCGACGAAGCGACACGAATCGCTCGTACGAACGTCGAGCACGAGATCATCGAGGTGCGTCGTTCGGAACGAAGTCGCGCCGCGCATTCCGAATTCGCCCGTGAGCCGCACGCCCGCGAGATCCGGAACGAGCTGCGGAGGGAGACTCTGGAGAAGTACGTCGCACGAGGTCTTGGGCAATTCGAACGAGAGATCCGCCGCGAGCTCTTCACTGGCTTTCGCGCTCCCCTTGAGAACCACACGCAAAGCGCCGAGCGCCACTTCTGCAGCTTCGATCCTGAGCTCACCGAGACGCGACACGATCGCCTTCGCTTTGGCGTGCAGATCGAGGCCGTGCACGGGATCTCGCGCGAGGCGCGGAAGGGCGATGCCCATATTCTTGATCGTCGCATCTCCATCGACCGAAAGCGTATCGCCCGCTCCCGAGAGGACCACCGTGCCTTCGACCGAGAGCTCCGTGCGATCCGTGTCGATGAGCCCTGCGGCACCCTCGGCGATGCCGAGCGCACGAAGGCGAATCGGGCCGCCCTTCAACTGAATCTTCGCGTCGACGTTCGGCTCGAGGCGCGCATCGAACGTGAGTGGCGTCGATCCATTGGAAGCCGCCGCCGACGTCGAAAACGTGAGCGCAACGCCCGCGCCGGATTCGGTACGTGCAAGAGCGAGCTTTCCTTCGCCGAGCGCCCTGCCATCGGCCGCACGAAGCGTGAGCGTGCCGACCGTACCTTTGGCGTCGCTCGTGAGCTTTTCGCCGAGCGTCACCGCGACGCGATCGAGCGTGGCGCGAAGAGCAGAGACGTCACCGAACGAGAATGTCTTGGGCAGGCTGAGCGGCACCGCGTCCGGTGACGGGGGTTCGCCCTTCTCGAGGTTCTTGTCGGCGTTCTTCTCGTCGGCCTCTTTCTTTTCGGCCTTCTCCTGTTTGGGATCTTTTCGAAATTGGTAGGCGAGCGTCGCCAGCGAAAGGTTCGCGATCTTCTTTCCGCGAATTTCGACCTGGGCCGTCTTCGCCTCGAGACGCGCCGACGGTTTCTCGAAGGCCGCGAGATCGAAACCGACGACGAGCTTGTCTTCTTTTCTCACGAGCGTGCCGCCCGAGAGCTCGAGCGCGGACTCGGGATGGTTGATGCGCAGCTCGACCTTGGAAAAATCGAGCGGAAGGCCGCCTTTGCTTTCCGCGGGCTCGGTGGTCTTCGACGCATGGCGAGCGCGAAAGTCTTCGAGCGAGTGAACGAGCTCGTCGAGCGTCCCAGAGAACGCGACTTTGGCGCCTTCGAGCCGGAGCTCCGTCGGATGAAGGCCGAGGTCGAGCGGAACCGTCACTTCGTCGAGATGAACCGTGAGACCGGGAATGCCCTCGAGCGCCACGTCGACATCGCTCAAGTTCACGCCGAAGAGCCGCGCAGAAATGTTGGCGCGATTGATGACGACGCCTCGTTCTGCCGCGCGCTCGACGACCTTCGAATACGCCATCCGCGGCACCGCGAGGAACGTCACGAGAAGCAAGGTCGCGCCGCCCGCGACTCCGACCACGAGCTTTTTCGAGCGCAGGCCATCCAAGCGCAGCCAGGAAGGCCAATCGGAAGGGTCGGGCCAGCGCGCCATGGCGGGCAAAGGTTTCCACGGATCTGATAAGAAATGAAGGGTGAGCAGCGAGACGCCTTCCCTCCTCGGCGCGTACGAAGTCGTGCGGCGTCTCGGCTCGGGCGGAATGGCCGAGGTGTTCGTGGCGCGAAAGAAAGGCGCCGAGGGGACGTACAAGCAGCTCGTCGTGAAGCGCATCTTGCGCGCGCACACTTCTTCGAGCCGCTTCCGCACGATGTTCGTCGAAGAGGCGCAGCTCTCGACGCGCCTCAATCATCCCAACGTCGTCCAGGTGTTCGAATTCCAAGACGGCGGCGACGAAGGACTTCTTCTCGCGATGGAATTCGTCGAAGGGCCCGATCTCGGGTTGCTCATGGGCCGCGCGAAAGCGAAAGGCCTTCGCACTCCGCCTTGGGTCGGCGCGTGGATCATTTCGGAAGCCGCAAAGGGCCTTCATTACGCGCACGAAAAGAAGAACGACGACGGCACGCCGCTCGAGATCGTCCATCGTGACGTCTCACCGCAAAACATTCTTCTCTCGTTCGAAGGCACGGTGAAGATCACGGACTTCGGCATCGCGAGCGCGCGGCTCTCGGCCGACGACGACAACGTCATCAAGGGTAAGTTCGCCTATATGTCGCCCGAACAAGCGCGTGGCGAAGTCGTCGACCGCCGCAGCGACGTCTTCTCCCTCGGCGTCGTCCTTTGGGAGGCACTCACGGGCAAGCCGCTACATGGTGGGCTCGGCGGCGAAGCTCTTCTCGACATCGTGCGGAGCGGTCACATCGAAGCGCCGTCGATTTACGTGAGCGACGTGCCACCGGAGCTCGAAGCCATCGTGATGAAGGCGCTCGAACCGCGCCCAGAGAAACGCTTTTCGACGGCGCGCGAGCTTTCGAGCGCGATCATTCGCGCGTTTCCGCCGACGCATCTCGCCGAGGCGACGGATTCTCTCGAAGAGTTGATTCTCGATCTCGCGCCGCGCGAAACGGGCTCGCACGTGACGGCACCGCCTCCTTTGATTTCGGAAGGTCGCGCCGAGTCGGAGATCGGACCGGAAGTGCACGATGTGCTGATGTCCGAGCCGAGTGCGTCGCTGCGAACGCAGAGTGAGCGCGTCGGACCGGCAAAGCATCTCCTCGGACAAGCGACGGGCAAACGCCTCTTCAGCGGTCCGCGCGAAGTTCGTCACGTGGCTCTCGTGAGCCTCCGTCTTCGCGGACTCCGCGAGCTCGCCCAACGGGATCGCGCCCTCGCCGATCGCACCCTCGATCGCGTTCGGTCGATGCTCGGCGAAATTGCCTTCAAACGAGGTGTTCGCGCCTGGGTTTGGGCCGATGATGAACGCGCGGTCGCGGTCGCCGGGCTCACCTCGAATCCGACGCGCGCGACGGCCGAAGCGGCATGGCTCGCGCTCGACACGCACGAAGTTCTCTCGGGAATGAGCGAAGACTTGCCGCTGCCGATTCGCGCCTCCATCGGGATCGTGCGCGGCATTGCCTCCGGAACGCGCGATCCCCACGGCAACCTCATTCGCTATCGGCTGCAAGATCCCGCGAACTATCTCGCCGAGGTCGTGCGCGAAGCGACTCCCGTGAGTCGCACGTGGGTCGCGGGTGGCGTGTATCGCCTGGTGCGCCGGGAATTCTTGTGGGGCGACGCGCCTAACTTGCAGCTCGACGCCGATCGCCGCGGCGATCTGCCTGCCAACCTGCGCATCTACGCGCTCGAGCGCGGCCTCTCGCCGAAAGAGTGGCAAGGCGCGCAAGCGCAGAGCGATCTCGTGGGACGCGAAGCCGAGAAGGCCGATCTCTTTGCGGCCTATCACCGCGCCGTTCTCGAGAGCGGCAGCGGTGCAATCACGGCGCGCGCAATCGTCGGCGAGCTCGGGATCGGAAAAACTGCGCTCGTCGAAGCGTTCGTGTCCGAGCTCCACATGGCGCGAATCTTTCGCGTCGAGTGTTCGCCGGTATCGCAAGAAGTCCCCCTGAGCGCGATCGCGGAGTTCGTCCGCAACGCGATCGGCGTGCGCGGTGACGAGCCGTTCGAGTCAATCGTGGACCTCATCGCCGGAGCTGGAGGCAACGTCCCCACGCCGGGCGAGGCGGTTCATCCGATGGTGATGCGCCTCGCGGAGCTCGCGGCAAACCGTGCCGTCGGACCCGAGGAAGAAGATCCGCAGACGCGCAAAAAGCAGATCCTGGGCGGCCTCCGCATGCTCGTCGCGGCGCTCGCGGTGCATCAAGGGCTCGTCATCGTCTTCGACGGACTGCAGTGGGCCGATCGCCAGAGCCAAGAAATTCTCTCGGACGTCCTCCGCTCGCACGATCCCATTCCGGTCTTCCTCCTGATCGTGACGCGACCCGATCAACTGGTCGCGCCGCTTCTCGAAGGCGTCGTGAGAATCGAGCTCCGTGGTCTCTCCGCGGAAGAGCAGGTACGTCTCGTCGAGCTGCGACTGGGCTTGAAAGACGGCGTGCGCGAGGTGTGCGCCGATCTCTTGCCGAAGGTGGGCGGCAATCCGTTCTTCTTGCTCGAGATGGTGGACGCCCTGCTCGAACGCGGCGCGCTCGACATTCGCGAAGAGCGACGTGGCACCGAGGTGCGGCAGTATCTCGCGCGGCGCGAAGGCGTGCCGATGCTTCTCCCTTCGACTCTCGAGCAGCTCCTAGATGATCGTCTACGTGAGCTCCCTTACGAAGAGCATCAAGTCGTCGACTGGCTCGCGATCAGTGGTGGTCCCCTCGCGATCAACGTCATCGAATACTTGATGGGCCCAAACGCGATCGATCTCATCGGCCGTCTTTGTGCGCGCGGCATCTGCGACCGCCGTGCCGACATTCTCGACTTCCGTCATCCGCTCATGCGCGACGTCACCTACGAAGCGCACTCGCTCGACGAACGCAAGGCGATGCATCGCAAGCTCGGCGAATATCTCGGGCACACGCC
>JAHFDV010000075.1:2682-16801 GCA_023248815.1 Myxococcales bacterium | reverse complement strand
CGGCCCGACGAGTCCTTCGTGGGTCGGTCTGAATCGCGACGAAACTTTTCTTCTCGTGACGTCGAAGACGGAGGACCGCATCTTCTCTTATACGTTCCAAAAGTCGACAGGGACCGCTGCTCCGAGCGGAGAGTCGAGCTTGCCGACGGGCGGCCATCCGCGCCGAATGGTCTTCGATGCTGCGGAGACCCGAGCGTACGTCGTCAACGAAGACGCCGTCACGTTGACGGTGATGAACTACGACAAAGCGTCGGCCAAGTTCACGCTCTACTCGAATGTATCCGTCTCTCCTTCTGGCACTACGGGCGCGAAAGCGAATGACGTCGTCAGCCATCCGAACGGCAAGTATCTCTACACGCTCGTCGATGGCAGCACTGTGCTCAGGCTCAATGTCGATTCGAATGGCGGAGCTAGCCCGTCCGGAACTGTCGCCACGCTGACGGGGGCCAAGGGACCGGGCAGCTTGGCCATCAGTCCAGATGGCGCTTTTCTGTTCGTCGCGAGCAAGATCAACAATGCGCTCGCGCGCTTCAGCGTCGACCCGACGACGGGTAACCTTACGCCGCTGGCTCAAGTGAGCGTTGGCTCACCCAACTTCGTGGCCCTGGTGCGCTTCGAATGACCCGGACCGGCTCCTATTCCTCTTTCTTCCCGTCCAAGCTCTTCTGAAATCCTTCGCGCACCTGCCAACCGTAGCTGCCGTACTTTCCTGCAACGCGTGATTCGACGGTGCCTCCCCCACGCTCGACGCCGCTCGCGCCGGGTGAGCGGATGCCGGGGCCCTGACGAACTTCGAGATATTCGTCGGCGATGTATTCGGGATGGTTGTCGCCTTTGATGATCTCGACTTCTTCTTTCTCGTCGCTCTCGGGGCCGTCGTCGCCCTTCTTGCGCTTCTTCCCGTCCTTGTCCTTCTCTTCTTCGTGCTTCGAGCCAACCTTCCAGAGCTGAGCCGTCGGCGGATAGTTGTCTTCGAAGCGCTCACGCGTGGTGAAAGCGCCGTCTTGCACGACGCGGTAACGCACGACGTGGAAACCTGGGATGCCGCGCTGATGGAGGACCTTCGCGCCTTTGTCGAGCGAGGGGTCGAGCAGGTAGCGCTCGGGAAATTTTCTGACGCTCGTCACCTTGCGCACGAACGTCGTCTCAGCCGTGCGCTTCGGGCCGAGGATCTCTGCGCGCACGAAACCGTCTTCGACGACCTCGCGCATGACGACGGCGAAAGGCAACGTATTGCGCAAGCGCAGGTTGATCGTCGGGAACGCGACGGCCGCGTCGAGCCCCATCTTGATGTAGAAGCTCGGCCGCGTGTGCGGACTGCGATCGATGATCTCGAGGCCCGCAAAGAACGCCGCTGCGTGGAGAGTGCCCGCGATCTGACACGTGCCGCCGCCCATTCCGTCGACGAGCTCTCCCGACGCGATGACGGGCGCGACGCGAAAGCCGTTGCCTTCGGTGCGTGGTCCGACGACATCGTTGAAGTCGAACACCTCTCCTGGAAAGACGACGACGCCGTCGATCTTCGACGAGGCGCGACGAAGATTGAACGTGCGATCGGGCTTTGCCGCCGCGTAAACCGTTTGGAAGTACCCGAGCACTTCTCCTGCATCGACGCCCTTCACTTCTTCGACGGTGCGATGCGGCGCCAGCACCTCGCCCTTGAGCTCCAGCTTGTCGCCGCGTGCGCGAAGCACCTCCGCGAGCTTGTCGAAGCTCGAATAAAGGTCCAGTCTTCTCCCCCGTGCATCGGGCGTCACCGTGTGATGTGCGAAGTCGAGCAGCGCATCGACGGCCTGCTGGTCGTAGCTCTCTTTGATTTCGACGAGCACGCTCTGCGCCTTCTCGACGTCGAAATGGAGCGGCGCTTCGAGCTCGACGGCGCCGATCGCTTTGCGATGACGCCAGAGCGCGCTCTTCGGCGCGACGACTTCTGCGGCGAGCGCGTGAAGCTCGGTTTCGTCGAGAGAGAGCCCGAGATCCGTCCAAGAGACGCGCTTCACGGAGACGCCATCGATGACGATCTCGACTTCTTTTTGGAGAAGCGGACGCGCGATCTCGTGCGCGCGCGCAACGAGCGCGGTTGCGGCAGGCGGCGTTTTCACAGCCTCCGTCCAAGTGTCGCCTTCGAGCTTCACGCGCTCGGGCAATTCGGGGCCGATCCACGCGCCGGGAGGCGGCGGGAGAAGGAGGAAGCCGAACGCACCGCCAAGGAGGAGAACGGCGAGAGAAAGCGCGAGGCGGCGGAGAGAGAACGTTCGCGGCGCGGGCGCGTTGGAAGCGAGCTTGGGAGTCGCGTCGTTCAATTCCGAGGGGGACTGCGACTGCGACTGCGACTGCGAGTCCGATGTCGGTTCCGAGGCCGACGGCGATTCCGTGCCCGGTTCTTGCGCGCTCCCCACATCGAGCGAATCGCCGCGCTTCTCTTCAGACATTTCCGGCGAGCTTATAGCCCAGTACGGAGCGTCGATCGAGGCGTGAGCCGCGGGCGCCATAGTCCTCGACGTACGCCCGAAGACCTACTAAACCCCCGTTCCCATGGGCCTCAGCGTCGGTATCGTCGGTCTCCCGAACGTCGGAAAATCTACTCTCTTCAATTCGCTCTCTTCGGCCAAGGCCGAAGCGGCGAACTACCCGTTCTGCACGATCGAGCCGAACGTCGGCGTCGTCGTCGTTCCCGATCCGCGACTCGATGCGCTCGACAAAGTCGTCCAAGCCGACAAAGTCGTGCCGACTGCGATTCAATTCGTAGACATCGCGGGTCTCGTACGCGGCGCGTCCAAAGGTGAAGGCCTCGGCAATCAGTTCTTGAGCCACATTCGCGAGGTCGACGCGATCGTGCAAGTCGCGCGCTGCTTCGAAGATTCGAACGTCATTCACGTCGAGAACCGCGTCGATCCCGTCGGCGACATCGCGACGGTGACGACCGAGCTTTGTTTAAAAGATCTCGACACGGTGCAAAAGCGCCGTGACCGCGCGCAAAAGGCCGCGAAGAGCGGCGCCAATGCGCTCGAAAAGCTCGCGTTCGAAATCACCGAAGGCCTCGCAAAGCACCTCGACGAAGGAAAGCCAGCGCGAACCTTCAAGCTTCCCGAGAATCCGGATGCTCCCATCGTCTTCCGCGACATGCAGCTCCTCACGGCGAAGCCGACCTTCTACGTCGCCAATGTCGACGAGGGTTCGCTCACGAACCTCGAGGGCAACAAGCACTACATGGCGCTGAAAGCGCTCGCCGACTCCGAGAACGCGAAGCTCGTCCCCGTGTGCGCGCAGCTCGAAGAGCAAATCGCCGAGCTCGAGCCCAAAGATCGCCCCGAGTTTTTGGAGAGTGTCGGCTTGAAAGAGCCCGGCCTCAACGCCGTCGTTCGCGCCGGCTATGAGACGCTGAAGCTCCTCACGTTCTTCACCGCGGGCAAAGTCGAAGTGCGCGCGTGGACCACGGTCATCGGCGCACGCGCTCCGCAAGCTGCGGGCGTCATCCACACCGACTTCGAAAAGGGCTTCATCAAAGCCGAAGTCATCTGGTGGGAAGACTGGGTCACGCTCGGCACCGAAGCCAAATGCCGCGACGCCGGCAAGATGGCGATGGAAGGCAAAGAGTACGTGATGCGCGACGGCGACGTCGTGCACTTCAGATTCAACGTCTGATTTCGCGCATCGGCACGGCTCACCCCAACGCTCGCCCCCACTTACGGCTTCGCGCGACACCCTTTGCACGAGGACCCGCCGGCGCGGTAACGTGCGCCCGATGAATCGTCGGCACCATTGCCTCGTCGAACGCTCAACCCTTCGGAGGCCGCTTTGAAAGCCGCACGCTTCTTCCTTTTTGTGCTCGCCTTCAGCGTCATGTTCTCGGGCTGCTCGTGCCTGCGGAATGCGATCAACGCCGACGAGGGCACGCGATGGTTCCTCTTCTCGAACTTCGGCGCGAGCAAGGTTTGCCCCGAAATGCTCAAGAAGGGCGTGCCCCTCAAGCTTGCGCTTCTCGGCACGAATAGCGTCGGGCGCTTCTTTCCTCTGCAGTGCGCAGCTCGCGTCGACGACGCCACGCGCACCATGCGCCTCGACATCACGGGCAATGGCTACGTCACCCTGCCCTTCACGAAGCGCGTCGGGTTCTATGCCGGCATGGTCGTCGAGTTTCGTCCCGACTTCCGAATGGAAGAGGACGCGCTCTATCTCTGGGGGAAATACAACCGCACGATTCAGGCTCCCGACCTGCGGCTGCTTGGCGTCGAAAATCCGATTATCCAGCTCGCGACACAGACGCCCGCAGGCAACGTCGCGACGATTCTCGGCAAGCTCGTCGTCGAGAGTGAGCTCTCGCGCGGCTTCACGGTCGTTCGTGAAGACAGCGGCGATTCGTTCGCGCTCGGGATCCTGACGCCGCCCGCGAAGCCTACGCAATACTTCCAGTCGACGGGCGATCACGTCGTGATGGCGCAAGACATCGTCACGCTACAAGCGCAGGGCCGCGAATACCTCGGCCCGATCGAAGTCGCCTCCGACAACGCAGCCATCTACGCTACGCTGCGCGTGGCGGGGGCGACCGTCGACTACTCACTCGTGTCGAAGCAGCTCGGCGATGCGTGGATGCAACCCTACCTCGCAGCGCAGCCCCTCGCAGCTCCCCCGGCCACTCCGATCGCGGGTGGGCAAGCGATGGGCGATCACCGTCGTACGTTCACGGTGCCCCGCGGTTATTACTATCTCGTGGCCGAAAACCGCGCGCCCTCAGCGACCGCAGTTCTCGGGATGCCGTTGCCGTTCGAACAGGTCGCCACGGTGACGTACTCACTCGAAGTCGGTAGCCGCTAGCGAACAACGTTTCCGCGTTGTCACACGACTGACACAAACCGGCGTTCCTACGCTTAGGATACGCCGATGCACTCCGCGTCGAACGCAACGAATAGCTTTACACGCCACTCGCGCCGTGGGATTCGCTGTCCCGTGCGTTGGCACCTGATGACGTCGGTCGCGATTTCGATCGCGTTCGCTTCTTCCGCAAGAGCGCAGGAGACGACTCCCGCGCGCGAGGCGTCCTCGGGAACGGAAGCGAGCTCCCCAGCATCGACTCCTGCGGGGACGAACACCGACGCCCCAAAGAAGCTCGAGCCAACGACCGCCGCCGTTCCGCAAAACGCAGCGACGACCGCCAAGGTGCCACCTCCGACGGCGACTCCGCCTTCCGCCCCCGCGGGCGAATTGATCTCGCTTCGGACGATGTACGAGAAGGGCATCCTCAGCGAAGGCGAATATCAGCGCGCGTTGCTCGAGCTCGGCGGTGGACGCGGCGTCATCTCGGTCGAAAAGGCCGGCTGGGTCGCCTCGCTCTACGGCCTCGTGAAGTCCGACTACAGCTACGACACGACGGAGAGCTTCCTCGACAACTTCGGCGGAATGCAGGTCGCGAGGCCGTCGACGTATGCCGGCAAACATGGTCGTTCCACGTTTTCGATTCGCGACTCACGTTTCGGTGTGCGCCTTCGCGGCGGGCTCGACAAGTCCGTGAAGACATCGGGGCTCTTCGAGCTCGATTTTCTGGGCAACTCCCCGCCACTCGGCTTCTCAGAACGCTACGAGATTCCCGAGGCTCCATTTTTCACGAATCCTACCGTGCGCGTGCGCCAAGCGTTCATCGCTCTCGAAACACCCGTCGTGAACTTTTTGTTCGGCCAAACGTGGAGCGTGCTCGGAGGTCAGCCGTTCTACCAGCCGGCGACGCTCGCGATTCAGGGCATCCCCGGCGACATCTATTCTCGCAATCCCCAGCTCCGCATCTCGCGCACGATCGACGCGGGCAAGTTACATATCGACCTTCAGGCGGCGGCGCTTCGTCCGCCCTCACGCGCCTCGAGCTATCCCGCATTTCAAAATGCGCTCCGCGTTTCCTACGACGGCTGGAAGGGCATTCAAACGACGGGCTCGCACGTCACGGTGACGAACCCCGTATCAATCCACGTCTCGAGTGACGCGCGCCGCATCGTCGTGCCGGAGCTCTCGGCTGCGCCGACGGACACGCGATACATCAACACGGTGTCGATCGTTGCGGCGGCCTTCATCCCCGTGATTCCCGCACCGAAGACGGGCAAAGCGAATGCGCTCTCGCTCGTCGGTTCAATCGCCTACACGAGCGGCGCTGCAGAGCAGTTCACCATCCTGCAGAGCGGCATTGGTTTCCCGGCCCTCGCGAATCCGACGGGGGCGAACCCCGCGCCGCGCTATCCGCAAGACATCGACGGTGGTTCAGTGGCCTACGGTCTGGACGGCAGCCTTCACGCGATTCGCTGGAACAGCTATCGCGTCGGCGCGCAGTACTATCTGCCCTTTCTCGACGGCCGTTTTTTCGTCGCAGGAAACTTTTCGCGCATGACCTCACCGAACGTTTCGGACTTCACGCGCAAGCCGGGAGTCGCCGCCGACAACGCGGTGACGCATCTCTCTTCCGCCGAGAACGTCTACAACCAGAAAACTTATGCCGATGGGACCCTGTTCTTCGACGCCACCGACGCCCTACGTCTCGGCGCGGCATACATGACCATTCGCGATCGCTACGTCGACGGCATCCACGCGACGAATCATCGCGTGCACTTCTCGGCCCTGCTCGGCTTTTGAAAAGGCTCAATTTCTGAGCTCGGTACTCGCAGCCTTCCCAACGACTCGTAAACGCGCCTCGCTAACGAAACTGACGATCGGAGATTCTCTATGTTTGGACCTAAAGTTCGTGACGAGCAATTTTTCGACGCATTCACCAAGCACGCGTCTCTCAGCGTCAGCGCCGCGGGCTTGCTCGTCGATCTACTTTCAAATCTCGCTGCCAACAGTACCCACCCCTATTCCGGCACTCCGTCATCGAAGGGACACGAGTCGACGAAGAGCATCGTCGACAAGATCAGCGCACTCGAAGAAGACGGCGACACGCTCACGCACGAGACCGTCAAGCGCCTCCACGAGACGTGGATCACGCCGATCGATCGCGAAGACATTCGCAACCTCATCAGCCACCTCGACGACGTGCTCGATCTCACGGAAGCCGTCTCCGAACGCATCGCGCTCTTCGATCTCAGCAGCGCGCGCCAAGAAGCCCTCGACCTCGCCAACATTCTTCTCACGGCCACGAAAGCCCTTCATCTCGCGATGGGACTCTTGCCGAAGCTCAAGAAGCCGGAAGAGCTCTTGAAAATCTGCGTAGACATCCACGAGCTCGAAAACCAGGCCGACAAGCTCTATCGCCAGGCCCTCGCGGATCTCTTCACGCCCGGCAACGATCCGCTGAACGTCATGAAGTGGCGCGACATCCTCGACAACCTCGAGATGGCGACCGACCGCTGTGAAGACGTCGCAAACGTCGTCGAAGGCATCGTGCTCCAGTATGCGTGAGCGCCCGCTCACCTACCACTGATCCAAAGATCGCATGAACGACATCATCGCCTTCGCTCACGCCCACCCCGGCGCCATCGTCGTCATCGGGCTCGCGCTCGTGTTCGACTACATCAACGGCTTCCACGACGCCGCGAACTCGATCGCGACCATCGTCTCGACGCGCGTTCTCTCCCCTCGGTACGCCGTTATTTGGGCAGCCGGATTCAACACGCTCGCGTTCCTCATTTTCAGCACGCACGTCGCTGGCAACATCGCGAAGGGCGTCGACTCGCACGTCGTCACCATCGGTCTCGTCGGCGCGGGACTTCTCGGCGCGATCATCTGGGACCTTTTGACCTGGATTTGGGGACTTCCCACGTCTTCTTCCCACGCGCTCATCGGCGGCATTGCAGGAGCGGCCATCACGAAGGCGGGATTTTCTTGCCTCGATCAAGCGTTCTTCAAGAAGACGCTGCTCTTCATCTTCGTCTCTCCGCTCATGGGCGCGATTCTCGGCTTCGCGCTCATGTGGTTAGTGATGAAGCTTTTCGGCGGCTTCTCACAGCGCATCATCGACAAGCGCTTTCGCCTCCTCCAATTCGTATCGGCAGCTTTCTACTCGCTCGGCCACGGCGGCAACGACGCGCAGAAGACGATGGGCATCATCGTCGCCGCGCTCATCGCCACGGGCACCGTCGCCGCAGCTCCCAGTGGCGAAACGCAGCACATTCCAATTTGGATCGTCCTCGCATGTCACGCGGCGATGGGACTCGGAACCATGAGCGGCGGCTGGCGCATCGTAAAGACGATGGGCATGAAGATCACGAAGCTCCAGCCCGTCGGAGGCTTCTGCGCCGAGACGGCCGGCGCCATCACACTCTTCATGAACACTGCGCTCGGCATTCCCGTCTCGACCACGCATACGATCACGGGCGCCATTGTCGGCGTCGGCAGCGTGCGCAAGCTCTCGGCCGTCCGCTGGGGCGTCGCGGGGCGCATCGTTTGGGCGTGGCTCCTCACGATTCCAGGCGCCGCAGCGATAAGCTCGCTCAGCTTCTTGGCGCTCAAAGCTCTCGGTGTGAACGTCTGACCCTTCGCAGCGCGCGAATTCGTGGCGCGGTGGGATCGCTCGCGCCTACTCCTGCATTGCAGGATATGTAGCAATAATAGACTGGGGCTTCAGAGCTGGAACGGACTCATCGGCACCGCGCCGGCATCGTCGCGCCCCCGGACTTTAGCCGCTGACGCTCGGAGGCACCGGGGGCAAGAGCGAATCGCTAGTTCGCTCGGCGGCGCACGACGGGACGCGCTGAAACCACGCTTCGCATTCGAAGGCGCCAGAAAGAAATCCGAAGAACACGGCGGAGTTGAACTCGGCGTCAGAAAGACCGCGCTCGTTGAGGCGCTTGCGCCAGCCCGCGAGCGTCGCCGTGTCGTCGATTTTTCGGAGCACGTATTCTTCGCGCTCGAGGAGGCGCATCTCGTTTCGTGGAACGCGCGGCTCTCTGACGATGTCGACCTGGGTCTCGAGGTAGGGCGAGATGATCTCGGTGACTTGTCCCGGAGTGTACGCCTCGCGGATTCCCTTCACCGCAAGTTCGACGCCGCCGATTCCGAGCGGAAACGTATCTTCGGGAGCGCGCAGGCTCTCCGTAATCGCGAGATGGCCGCGCCGCCAAGTGAAAGCTTCGGCGTAGCGTGTCTGCATCTGCTCTTGAATCGCGCGAAAGAGCTCGACGGGGCGCAACATTCCGAGTCCCACGAGCGCATCACCGAGGCGGCCGTCGAATTTAGGCAGCATCGCGAGCGCCATATCGATTTCCATGCGCAAAACGAGACCTTTGCGCACGAGGAATTCACCGAGCAATTCGTCTTTGAGGGTCGAAGTGATTAGCTCCGGCGCGCCGTTGACCATGAAGATGCGCTTGCGGTTACCCGCGTGAACGAGCGAGATGCCGCCCGACCAGCGATCATGCGCGAGCCGCAGCATACGCGCCGAGAAGTCGAGCTTGTCGAGCGCGTTGAGCTCGAGCGAGATCTCTTCCCAGCGAATGCGCGCGCTCCCCAGAAACTTCTGGAGCTCGGGATATTCGGCCGCGGGTTTGAAGCCGTTCGAGCCTTTTGCGATGCGCGCGCTCGCAGAGACCTGTCCCGTCGCCACGAGCTCGACGAGCTGCGCGAACGAAAGCGGTCCGAGCTCGCCAGGGAGTGAGCGACGCGGATCGCTCGTCATCTCCGCCTCGACGACGTAGGTCACTTCGGAATCGAGCTTGGTGGGGGGCTCGATGGGCATCGCAACGGGATGCATCTCGCCCGGGGTGTCGATACGAACGGCGGGCTGGCGCGGCTCCGAAAGATGATGTGTGCCCGAGCCCGTGAGGATACCGAGAAACTGTGAGAGCGCGCTCGGTGCGGCCTGCAAACGCTTTCGCTGAATGACCAGCTCGAGCGCCAAAGCGAAGTCTTGCGCAGACGAAAAGCGCTCGGCGCGATCCTTCGCGAGAGCTTGCTTCAGGATGTGGAGCACTTCAGGGTCGATCTCGGCGTCGTCGAGAGCGCGCACGTCGGCGTCGCGAATCTTCATCAAGATATCGAGCTCTTTTGGAGCCCAGAAAAGCGGTCGAAGCGTAATGAGCTCAGAGAGAATGATGCCGAGCGTGAAAAGATCGCTTCGCGGATCGAGCTCTTGTCCCAAGACCTGCTCGGGCGACATGTAACCGAGCTTGCCCTTCAGCTGCCCCACGTCCGTGCGACGTTCGAACTCGGCAGCGCGCGCGATACCGAAGTCGGTGAGCTTCACCGTACCCGTCATGTCGACGAGAACGTTTCCAGGCGACACGTCGCGATGAACGATCTGAAGCGGCGTACCGTCGTCACCGACTGCGCGATGCGCGTAGTCGAGCGCGCGCAGAACGCCGAGAGCGATGTGCAGCGAAACTTCGAGCGGAACCTTGAGGCCCTTCTTTTTAGCGCCGCGAATGAGCTTCGCGACGGTCGTCCCTTGGACGTATTCCATCGCCATATAGAGGTCGCCGTTGGACTCGCCGAAGTCGAACGTCTGCACGATGTTCGGGTGGGAGAGCTGCGCACAGACGCGGGCCTCGTCGATGAACATCGCGACGAACTCGTGGTCCGAGGAGAACTGCGGAAGGATTCGCTTCACCGCCATGAGCTTTTGAAAGCCGTGGGGGCCTTCGCGGCGCGCGAGGAATACTTCGGCCATCCCGCCGGTAGCTAACCGGTCGAGCAGCTCATAGGGGCCAAGTCGGATTCCTTCGGTCACGTGAATTGGGAAGAATACCAGTGCCTTCGCGTAATTGCGCGGTTTTCGACGCGCTCTCTTTCGAGTAGGGTTTCCCCGATCATGCAAGGCGACGACGCCGATAAACCGGCACCGAAAAGCAACGAAAAGACGCCTGAGAAGGCGCCAGAGAAGAATGCGGTTCGTCGCGTCAAGCCGAGCTCGGTTGTGGCGATCACGGGCCCTTCTTCCTTCTTGGGCTCGAATCTCATCGGCCTACTCGAAGAAGATTCACGAACGACGCGCATCGTTGCGCTCGGAACCGAGCCGCCGAAAACGGCGCAGAAAAAGACGCGCTTCTACCAGATCGACTTCACCGAGCCGTCGGCCGAGACGAAAATCGCCGAGATCCTCGCCGCCGAGCGCGCCGAGACGCTCGTTCACCTCGCCTTCCCCTCTTCGCCCTCGCACGCGCAAGCCTGGGCGCACGAGCTCGAGAGTGTCGGCACGATGCATCTGCTCGTCGCCGCGCGCCAGGCCGGAATCCGCAAGCTCGTGCAGTGGTCGCACACGATGCTCTACGGCGCCGATCCGACCAACCCGAACTTCCTTTCCGAGAATCGTCCGCTTCGCGCCGACGTGCTCGAGCCATTCTTCGCTGACAAGATCGAAGCGGAGCGCGAAGCTGCGCGTTTCGGCCAACGCTCGCCGGGCTCCGTCGTCACTATCTTGCGCACGGCGCCCATTCTCGGCCCCACGGTGACGAACTTCCTCACGCGCTATCTTTCGCGGAAGCTCGTGCCGACGATGCTCGGCTTCGATCCGCTCTTGCAGTTCGTGCACGAAGTCGACGCCATCGCCGCCTTCAAGCTCGCGATGGATCGCGACGTCCCGGGCACGTTCAACATCGTCGCCGAAGGCGTGTTGCCGCTCTCGACCGTCATCAAGCTCGCAGGTCGCGTCGACATTCCGATTCCGCACCCCATCGCCGAGCGTGCGAATGGCCTGCTCTGGATGGCGCAGCTCTCCGAAGCGCCGACCGCATTCCTCAAGTACTTGCGCTTCTTGTGCGTGGCCGACGGCGATCACGCGCGCGAGCGCATGCGTTTCGAACCCGCCTACACGACGCGTGAAGCGCTCATGGATTTCATCCATGCGCAGCGCCTTCGTGAAGTGCGCCTTTTGCAGGAGGCTCCGCGATGAGCGACCGTCACCCAAAGAACAAACGACCCGGCGCTGGCGGAAACGGCGGCGGCGGAAACAATCGTGGCGGTGGTCGCCCTGGCGGGCATCGCGGCAATGGTCCGCGAACGGGCGGCGGCTCCGGCAGCTCTCGTCCCAACGACAACCGTTCCGGAGACAATCGTTCTCCCGACAATCGCGCGGGCGCACCTTCGAATCCGAATCTCGATCGCACGGGCGAGTCACCCATCTCCGGAGCCGGCGGCGGTCGGAAAGTCATCGTCGATGTCGAGCCCGTCGGAAAAGCGAAGCATCGCGCGCCGAGCACTCCGCCGAGAACCGACGCGCCCTCCGTCGAAGTCACGGAGAGCACGCCTCCGCCATCCGGTCGTCTCCCGGGCTTCCCGCAGCTCTTTCCAGATCCCGTCGCGCACGAAGCTGCGAAGACCGTGAGCGAAGTGCTCGAGCCGAGCGATGAGCACCGGCTCGAAGTGGCGACTCCCGCGAACCGACCGATCGACATCCCGGACGACAAAGACAGTGAGCCAGACACGACGCGAGAAATGGATCCGCTCGAGGTCGCGGTGACGCGCGAGCCAGGTTCCAAACCGCCGCGCATTCCTCCCGCTCCGCTCTCCAATCCCGAAGTGCTCGCGCAGATCAAACATCTCGAGCAAGACATCGATCGCGAGCTCGAGCAGCGCGCGTCACAGCCGCGGCTGGATGCACCGATGCCGACGCCCTCTTCGGCATTGCTCGCCGAGGCGGAAGGCGTGTTTGCAACCGCACGCGAGCTTCTCTCGACGGATTACTATCTGCGCCGTTGGGGACGCATCGCGATGCGCAATCGCTCGGAAGAAGTCGACGATTTCGGTTTCGACCCCGTCTACGAAGCGAAGCTGAAGTACGTCTTCGACTTCCTCTACGACAAATACTTCCGCGTCGAAGCGACGGGCCTCGAGAACATCCCGGATCAAGGGCGTTGTCTTCTCATCGCGAATCACTCGGGAACACTTCCGGCGGACGGGTTGATGATCAAGCTCGCCGTGAAGCGCGAGCACCAGCAAAAGCGCCAAGTCCGTTGGCTCGCGGAAGACTTTCTCTTCCACTTCCCTTTCCTCGGTTCGATCTCGAATCGGATCGGTGCCGTGCGCGCGTGCCAAGAGAACGCCGAACGTCTGCTGCGCCAAGAAGCGCTCGTGGCCGTGTTCCCGGAAGGCGTCAAAGGCATCGGCAAGCTCTACAAAGATCGCTACCGCTTGCAGCGGTTCGGTCGCGGCGGATTCATCAAGCTCGCGCTTCGCACGCGCACGCCCATCGTTCCCGTTGCCGTCGTCGGTGGTGAAGAGACGAATCCCCTTCTCTATCGCTTCGAGGCTCTCGGCAAGGCGCTCGGGTTCCCGTACGTGCCGATCACGCCGACGTTCCCGCTCTTCGGTCCCGCAGGGCTCGCGCCTTTGCCGACGAAGTGGCGCGTCGTCTTCGGCGAGCGCGTCGAATTCTCGGACTACGACGCCGATGCCGCCGACGACGAGATGCTCGTGAGCCGCCTCAGCGAAAAAGTGCGCCATTCGATTCAAGAGCTCGTCGATACGGCGCTCGCCGCGCGCAAATCGATCTGGCTCGGCTGATCCGGCGTCACCGTCTCGAACGATGCCCAGTGAGAGCGCACGCCGCGACGCGTCCGGTTTCGTCATCATCGACAAGCCGGCTGGCTGCACGAGCCACGACGTCGTCGGCAAGATTCGCCGTCACTTCAAGCTGAAGGGCAAAGTCGGTCACGCCGGGACGCTCGATCCGATGGCAACCGGGGTTCTCGTCGTCGCGGTCGATCGCGCCACGCGCCTTCTTCCGTATCTCAACGCCGCAGACAAAGAGTACGTCGCGCAAGTCACTCTCGGGCAGTCGACGGATACGCTCGATCGCGAAGGCAAGATCACGGAGACGATGCCTGTGCCCAACGATTGGCGTGGACGTCTCGAGGCGGCGATGAAAGAGGCGCTCACGCGCACGGCGCAAATTCCACCGCGCGTGTCGGCGATTCACGTCGACGGGGAGCGCGCTCATGATCGTGCGCGGCGCGGCGAAGAGTTCGATCTCCCGGCACGCGCCGTACGCTTGCTCGAGCTCGAGCTGCTCTCCGAAGCGCCACTCACAGCGGAGGCGTTGCGTTTTCGTCTCAGCGTCGAAAAGGGCTACTACGTGCGCTCGTTCGCGCGTGATCTCGGTAGAGATCTCGGCACCGTCGCGCACCTTTCGGAGCTGCGGAGGACGCGCAGCGGGATCTTCGCGATCGCCGAAGCGCAGTCGCTCGAATCGTTTTCGGGCGGCATCGTC